>JAFNAH010000085.1 GCA_017860075.1 Acidobacteriota bacterium
CATCAGGTGCCCTGTAGGCCAAATGGGCGGAAAGGACGATCGGAGCTTCGGGGTCGCAGCCGGTATCGGTCTCGAAAGGGTTTCAGCAGCAGAAATGCCTGTATGCCTCGACACGAATCCGGAGTGATGTTGCCCGATATAGACATATGTTAAATCCAAGCCTCAGGGAGCTGCCCGGTTTTCCCTCTCCGTATCTCGGATTTCTGGAGGGGATTTCGGAGCCAGGTCACATTCCGCCGAATCGTCCCGAGAAGGGACCGCTGCTGTCCCGGTGCGGGGCTGCGTCGAGACAGACGCCGCCCCCCGCTGTGATATTTGAACTGGCAAGGAAAGTAGCGCCGACTGCCTCAGGCAGCTGCCTGTGGTCGGAGAATATCGAGAAGCTCGAGCGCCACCGGGCGGTCGTCATCGGGGCGTCTGCAGATGCTGCCGGTTTCAATGCGTCACTCCTGCCGCTGCTCAAGTGCCTGACCGCCGTCAGGCTTGCAGCCGAGATAAGCCTGGATGGCGTTTCCGCAGTTCCGCTCCTTTGGCTCGACACCGCGCACCGGCCGCAGGTCGACAAAGAGAAGGAGGATGGGAAGGTCGGGCCGGTACAAGCTTCGAGCGGACAGCCCAGAGAGTCGCGTGGAAACCTAGTAGGTTACATAAACAATTTGAGCAAAGTATCGACTAATATAGATTTATATCCGAACGGCTGTTGCGAGGTCATCATGCGGCTCGTGCATGAATTGGGCCTTGTTGTGATCGACTCGGCGTCAACCGGGTTCGTGTTGAATCACGCGCCCGAGCTGTCAGAGCTCCGGCAGAGGGTCATCCGCATTTGCCGGCAGGAGTCTGCAGGACAGACGGTCGATGACGAGCCCGGGTGCGACCCGGTTATCCCCGGCCAGACCTCCGCGGCAGTGCTCCTCAGGCTTGCTCTGCCCTTAGGTGCGGAAGTTGTCGGTCCGGAGGATTACGACACAGCCGTGCAGGTCGGCAATCTTGTCGGCTCGGCAGGAAATGCGAAACCGTTTCTCTGGCCCCGTGTCAGCGCGACCGTCGTTGACCGTCGCAGCTGCAGAACGATGGAGAAGTACAGACTGGAGCTGCCTGACCTGTTCCGGGACTCTGGATCGATACTCCAGGCGCTCAGCCGCAGGATAGATGTCTGGGACCTCAAGCATCAACTCATAGCAGGATTGGATTGACGACCATGCGGATTGACGTAATTGCGTTCGGTTCTCACCCGGACGACGTGGAGTTGTACGCCGCGGGAACGCTGGCCAAACTCGGGGCCCAGGGGTATTCGACAGCCATCGTCGACATGACCCGCGGCGAGCTGAGCAGCAGGGGAACGCCTGCCGTGCGCGCGCGCGAGGCGCGTGAGGCTGCCCGGATCCTCGGGCTCAAGATTCGGGAGAACCTTGAATTCCCGGACGGCGACGTGCGGGTGACCGCCGAGGCACGGCTCGAAGTCGTGCGCGTTCTGAGGAAATACCGGCCGTCGCTGGTCCTGGCCCATCACTGGGATGACCGCCACCCCGACCATGTAAACGCCAGCCGATTGGTGACCGAGGCGTGTCACCATGCCGGGCTGGCGAGCCTGAAGACCGGCCAGGAGCGCTTCCGCCCGAACCTGATCCTTTATTACATGCTCCCGACGCATACGACGCCGACACTGGTCGTCGATGTGTCCGATTTCTCCGAGAAACGCAGTGCCGCCATCAGGGCGCACAGGTCCCAGCTTTTCGATCCGGGGAACCGGGAACCGGCGACCTATCTCAGCCGCCCGGACTTCCTGACGCACATCGAGAATATCCACTCCTTTTACGGTACTCTGATCGGCAGGCAGAAGGGCGAGGGCTTCTACATGCGCGGAGTCCCGGAAGTGCCGGACCTGCTTGCCTTCACGTGTGCGCAGAGCGACAACCGGTTCAGGTAACAACAGCCTGCGGGAGGTCCCGCCACAACGGCTCAGAGAGGGTAGAGAGGAATCTCCCGGCGGTCGTCAACCCGGCAATTGCTGAACAGGCACCCTGAGCCGGGCAGCGGCTGGTGGTGCCAGCAGCTGGTCCTTGTACTGCAGCTGGAACAACCGCCAGTAGATCCCCTTCAGCCGCAAGAGGTCCTGGTGCGTCCCTGACTCCCGAATCCTGCCCCGGTGCAGGACGAGGATGCGGTCTGCATTCTGGACCGTCGAGAGGCGGTGCGCGATGACGATCGACGTCCGGCCCTGCAGGAGCCGTTCCAGCGCGTCACGGATGAGGAGTTCCGTATCCGTGTCTATGCTGGAAGTCGCCTCGTCGAGGACCAGGATTCTGGGATCGCGCACCAGCGCCCGGGCGAATGCCAGCAACTGCTTCTGGCCGACCGAAAGCGACGATGCCCGCTCGCCTACGCGCGTGGCGTAACCACGGTCCAGCCGGTTGATGAAGTCGTCTGCGTGCACTATCTGAGCGGCTCGCCTGACCTGCGCCTCCGGGATCGCGGCATCTCCAAGGCTGATGTTCTCCGCGACGCTGCCGGAAAAAAGAAATACATCCTGAAGCACGACTCCGATGCCCCGGCGGAGGCCCTGCGGGTCAAATTCGCGGACATCCGTCCCGTCGACCAGGATCGCACCCTGGGTGACATCATAGAAGCGGCTGAGCAGGGAGATGATCGTTGACTTGCCGGCTCCCGTCGCGCCTACCAGGGCGACACGTTCGCCCGGTTTGACCCGGAAGGAGACGTTGCGCAGGACGGGTTCACCCGGGTTGTACTCGAAACTCACGTCCCGGAACTCGATGTCGCCGCGATGGACCTCGGCAACGAAGCCCGGTGCGGGGGCGACGGAAGCGCCTGTGTCCAGCAGCTTGAAAATCCGCTCTGAAGAGGCCATCGCAGCCTGCAAGATAGTGTATTTCTCGCTCAGGTCGGAGATCGGCCGGAAGAACCGGTCCGAGTATTGGATGAAGGCGACGAGCGCCCCCAGGGTCAGGCTTCCCGCAAATACCTGCAAGCCTCCATACCAGATGATGAGGGCAATCGCCAGGGCACCGACCAGTTCCAGCAGGGGATAGAAGACTGCGTAGTAGAAGATCGACTGCAGGTTTGCTTCCAGGTGTTCGCGATTGATCTTCTCGAACCTCGAGTACCGCTTTCGCTCCTGTCCACAGATCTGGATGACTGCGGTCCCGGTCAGGTTCTCCTGGAGAAAGGAGTTGATGCGTGCGATCGCCGCCCGCACCCTGCGGAACGAATCGCGCACCTTGATTTTGAAGAAGAAGGTCACGAGGAAGAGGAGCGGCAGGACGGAAAAAATGACGAGCGCCAGCTTATAGTTCATGACGAAGAGAATCACGACGATTCCCAGGAGGGTACAGACATCTCCGAAGATCGAGATCACGCCTGCCGTGAACAACTCGTTGAGGGCATCCACGTCGGTTGTGACCCTCGTCATGAGACGGCCGACCGGATTCCGATCGAAAAACGCGACATCGAGCTTCTGAAGGTGGCGGAAGATCTGCATGCGCAGGTCGAACATGATCTTCTGCCCCATGACGTTCATCACCCAGGTCTGACCGAAACTGAGGGCGAACGTCCCGGCAAGCGTCGCGACATAAATCACGGCGACCAGATTCAGGCCGGCCATATTTCCGCTGCTGATGTAGCGGTCGATCGCCACCTTGGTCAGGTATGGAGGCAGGACGGACAGCGCCGAGGCTGAAACGATGAGCAGAAGGGCCATCGCCGCCGAGCGCCTGTATGGCCGGATATAGGTCAGGAGCCGCCTCATCAGGCGGGCGTCGTACGCCCTGCCCAGGACCTGTTCTTCATGACCGTGTGCTTCCACAGATATCCCCGCTCAGACCGTTGCCAGTTCTTCTTCGAGAAGCTGTTTCTGGTAAAGGCTGGCATAAATGCCGTCCCGGACCATCAGCGACTCATGCGTCCCCTGTTCCGCGATCCTTCCATCCTCGAGGACGAGGATGTGATCCGCGCTTCGGACGGTTGAGATCCTGTGTGAGACGATGATGACAGTGCGACCCGATCGGACTTGCGTCAGACCCTGAAGTATCTTCTCCTCCGTGTCGGTGTCCACGCTCGACAGAGAGTCGTCCAGGATCAGGATCTTCGGGGAGACAGCCAGCGCGCGGCTGATCGCAACGCGCTGCTTCTGCCCGCCCGAGAGCGTGATGCCGCGCTCCCCGACAAAAGTGTCGTACTGCTTCGGGAACGTCTGAATGTCCCCCGAGACCTGGGAAATACCGGCGACCATCCTTATCTCCTCGTCCGGCACCGGATCGTCTCTCCCGAAAGCGATGTTTTCGCGGATGGTGTCGGAAAAGAGGAAGGTCTCCTGGGGCACATAACCGATCATGCGCCGCAACTCATGCAAGGGCCATTTACGCACGTCGCGCCCGTCGATGAAGACGGTGCCGTGTGGAGGATTGAACAATCTCGGCAGCAGATTTACCAACGTCGACTTACCGCTCCCGGTCGCGCCTACGATGGCCAGAGTCCTGCCTGCAGGCAGGGAAAAGTCTATGTCGCAAAGCACGGGCCTCTCGGAGTTCGGGTATCGGAATGTCAGGTTCCGGATCTCCAGGGCCCCGAGCGCCTCGGGCGGACAGGCAGCTCCTTCCTCATCCTTGATATCGGGTTCCGCCTCGAGGATATCCAGGATCCGTTCCATCGAGGCGGCGCCGCGCTGGAAGATATTGATGACCCAACCGGTAGCAATCGTGGGCCATATCAGCATGGCCAGGTAGCCCATGAAGGCGACGAACTCGCCGAGGCTGAGCTGCCCCCTGATGACGGCCCGGCCGCCCCACCACAGGAGCACGGCAGAAGACAGGCCGAAGAGAGCGGACATCAACGGATAGAAGATGCCCCAGAGCCGGACCAGCGACAGGCTCCTGCGGACGTAGTCCTGGTTCAGGCTCCTGAAATCCTCGATCTCGGCTTCCTCGCGTGCGAATGCCTTGATCACCCGGATTCCGGACAAGTTCTCCTGCGCCTTGGTGCTGATGGTGGAAAACTGCTCCTGTATCCTCTCGAAGAGGTCATGAATCCGCTGGCCCAGTTTTTTCACGGTCAGGGATGCTACAGCCAGCGGGAGATACGCAAGGAGCGTGAGCTTCCAGCTTATGTGCAGCAGGATGGCAGTCGCAACCAGCACCGTAACGATCGTGTTCATCGAGTACATGATCCCCGGCCCGAGAACCGATCGAACGGCGTTCAAGTCGTTTGTGGCCCGCGACATGATATCGCCGGTGCTGCGGATCTGGAAAAAGGACAGAGGCATTCCCTGAAGGTGTGAAAACAGATCGTTGCGCAGGTCGTACTCGATGTCGCGGCTGACCCCGATCAGGATCTTCCGCATCCAGAACCTGAAGAATCCCTCCAGCAGCGCAATTCCGATGATCAGAATTCCATAGAAAGCGAGCTTCTCCCGGGCGAACGCGCCCTGAATGTCATCGACGACGTACTTCCAGATCCAGGGCGAAAGCATCCCGGCTGCGACGGTCAGGACGACCATCAGCGCTCCGACGGTCATCCTGGAGCGGTAACGGGCGAGGTAGGGAAGCAGGGAGTGCAGGCTGTTCTTGCGCTTCATCGTTATGACCGGTCCGCGGGAAGCGGAGTTCAGCCGCGGCTCCGAGTGCCGCGCATGTCCTTGTAGGGCACGATCTCGCCCTGTCGCGAGACGAATTCGACCGAATAGCTTCCAAACTGACCGGCGTAGCCCGGATAGACCAGGTGAAACTGGGCCGTGGCGTCAGGCGGGATCAACTCCGTATCCATGCGCACCGACCTGGTCTCCAGGAGCTGACCCGTCCGCGAGTAGAACCGCACGGTGGCATCCAGTTTCTCGATCGGTAGAGTCGTTATGTTTCGCACCACGCCGCGGAGGTGAAACTCACCGTCCTTGATCTCGTCGCCGAGATAGAGGAACGAGATCTGTTCCTGCACAGGAGCCGATGGTCCACGCGACCGGACCGCCTGTGCCATCCAGTCAACTGCACCCTGAGGGAGCAGGATCAGAACAAACCCACCCGCCACAACGAACGCGAGCACCGCGAGTCCCGTCCTTAAGAGACGGGAAAGGATGGAGTCACCCGGGGCTTCGAACAACGGAGCGGCTTCTCCCAGATCCGGTGCGGCCGGCTCACCGGGGGAGGCTGCCGCCCCGGCTGCAATCCCGGGCGGCGGCGGGGACTTCCGGCTCCCGGCCCTCAGGCGATTGATCGAGTAAACCACCAGGGCCAGAACAGCTCCTGCCAGGACGACCACGGTCAGGACTAGGCGCAGATCCTTCAAGGTTGATTCCGCAGGGTGCTATAGCGGTGGACGTGTAGGGTATGGATTCGGTCTCTTCTCGGGAGATGCCGGCGACTTGTCCCAGAAGCCCTTCTTGTCGTTGTACTGCAGTTCATTGCCCATCAGCTTCATGCTGACTTTTCCCATGATCCGCTTTTCGATTACGCCGAGCGATTCGAGAGGCACCCATTTCTCCGTACCGTCGATGTCCCTGTTGAGTCCTTCGAACTTGGTGCTGACGGTCAGCATGGTTTCAGTCGGCGTGACGATCTCGATCAGGGCCTCGATGGCATAGCGGGCGCGAATCCAGTCACCAGTGATCGTATCCTTCTTAAGCGCGACCTTGTCGACCTCCGAGGAGGTCAGTGATCCCGTTATGAATTCATAGGGCTTGGTGGCGATCCTTCCGCCCTTGCGATCCTCGAGCTCGATATTGTATCCGGAATCGATTAGAACGCTGCGGATCACGTTAAAGACAATTTCGTACTTGTTCAGGAACTTGACAGGGTCCGGCTGCGAGGGCTTGGGGATCTGAGCCGACAGCATCGATCCGGTCAGGACGAGGAGGGCAACGATCGCAGCCGCGAATGCTGCGCCGGACTTAACGTGTTGAGAACAGATGGGCTTCAGGCTCACGAAACCTATGCTAGCATCGGCCATCACACAAGTCAACCAGGACGCCGGCCTGCCTAGCGGCGTGGCGACGACGGCTGGAGGCGGTTCTTCTGGTAGCGTGCCACTGCGAGCGAATGCGAGCTGTAATCGGTCGAGAACTGATGGGTGCCGTCGTTGCGGGAGACGAAGTAGAGGTATTCGGTCCCGGGCGGGGCGAGCGCAGCGCGAAGGGACTCCTCGCCCGGATTGCAGATCGGTCCGGGCGGCAGCCCCGCGTGAGTATAGGTGTTGTATGGAGAGTCGAGAGCGAGGTCTCTCTTGCGGATGTTTCCGTCGTAGGTCCCTGCCAGCTTCAGGGCATAGATGATCGTGGGATCGCAGGCGAGCGGCATGCCCCGTTCCAGCCGGTTGACCAGCACGGACGCCACCAGAGGCCGTTCGGAAGCGG
>JAFNAH010000086.1 GCA_017860075.1 Acidobacteriota bacterium
AGCTCTTCCAGGATCTCGGTTACCATCCGGCTCGCCACACGGATGGTTTCGATCTCGCGCTTGGACTTGAGGGTGATCATGTGCTGTCCGGATGCTTCTCTCGGGATGGGAATGTAGTGCCCTCCTGCAAGAAGAATTCAGAACTCAGAATTCAGAATGCCGGAGCGAGAAAAGCATGGCTCGACAAACGGACCTTCTGAATTCTGAATTCTGCATTTCCTCAGTGCACCCACTTCGGGGGATCGCCCGCGCCGGCGGCACCGGAGCGCAGCGGCTGGCGGTGTGTGAAGTTCTCCCACACCTTGTGCACGTAGTCGATCTTCTCCTCGCCGTAGGTCCAGCAGTAGAGCAGCTCGGGATCGAGCGACTGGAAATCCACGGTGAAATACCCCTTCGGAAGGGCGCCGAGTTCGACTATGCGCTCGGACCAGTCCGCGAGCGCCTGCTCGACCTGCTGAAGGACCGAGTCGGGCATTGTCTCGGGAACCTCGCCGGATTCAGTCCGGAAATCTCCCCGGATCGTCTCGAGCTCATGGACGACCTGGGAGGTCAGATCGGCGACCAGGGGCACGAGTTCGTTCGCCTCTGCCAGACTGAATATCCTCACCGTCTTCTCCGCCATTGTTCCCTGACCGATCTTCCCCGGAAGCCGGCCGACCGCATGCCTGAGGGAGGCCGTCACCGGGTCCCTACTTGAGAGTCTCAAAAACCGAAATATTCCTTATCTGGGCCAGCCGTTCGAAAAACGGTATCACCCGGCGCACAGTGTGCGTGTTGACGAGGAAGCTGCCGAGCGTCACCGGCAGTATCGGCCGGGCAGCCGGGCAATTCCGGCAAACCTTGTAAGGCCCGAGCTCGCCTCGAACATGGGCTTCCCTCAACTTCAGCATCTTATCCGAGTTCCAGATCTCGGCCATCGAGTTTTTGCGGATGTTGCCGAGGGGCTCCTCAGGGTAGATGTAGCAGCATGGGAAGACGGTCCCGTCGTAGTGAACGTACATCGGGCCGCGCCACAGCAGGTAGCACGGGTGTCGGAGGGGAGGCCGGCTCACCGCATCTCCCGGAATGGCGCTCCCTTCGATGTGAACTTCATCCTTCTTGACGCGCACCTCGTCGACGCCGTCGATCCTCCACATCCGGAGCAGGTCGGGGATTTCGTGCTGGTTTTCCTTCAGCCGCACCACCTGCACGATGCAGAAGATGCGGGATTGCATCTCCTTTTTCACCCTGAGGAAGGTCAGGATGTTTTTCCGGACCTTTTCAAAATCGGCGCCTTTGCGATAGAGCTCGTACGTCTCGCGCGTCGCGCCGTCGAAGGCGAAGATGATGTAGTCCAGCCCCGACTGGATGAGCCGCCGGCTGGCGGCCTCGGTCAGCACCGTCGCGTTTGTCGAGATGCCGGTGGGGACCCCTGCGCTCCTGCAGTAGGCGAGCATGTCGTATATCTCGGGATTCAGCAGCGGCTCGCCGGCACCGTACGGCACGGCGAACTCGAGGAAATCCTTCGATTCGTCGATGATCTTGCGAAAGACCGGCATCTCCATGTCTTTCGGCGGAAAGTAGAAAGTCTCGCGCGGGCACATGGGGCAGAAGAGGTTGCACTTCGCGGTGCTCTCGATCGCCAGGGAAAGCGGGCCGCCGGGGACGCGCGTGCGTCTCAGAACGTAGCTCTTCAGCAAACCGATGCGGTTACGGAAACGGGTAGACAAAAATCTCATATCTGGCACGCAAGAAGCAGCCGCGCAGCCCGAGCGGAGCCTGCGCTACCGGTCCAATTCACCGGCGATCATGTTGATGGAACCGAACGTGGCGATGATATCGGCAACCATGTACCCTTCGAGGAGTTTGTGGAGAACGGCCATGTTGAAAAAACAGGGCGGGCGGACTCGCACACGATAAGGCCGGTCCTTGCCGTCGCTCACGACGTAGAACCCGAGTTCTCCGTTGGCGGCTTCCACGGCGAAGTAGGTGTCCCCCCGGGGCGGACAAATGCCGTGATAATCCATGATGAGCTTGAAGTGGTTCATCAGCCCTTCGATGTTGGAGTATGTATCGTCCTTGCTGGGGAGGACCACGCCCCTGTCGTGCGGCATGACCCGGTCGAGGAACGGCCGCTCCATGCCGGAGAGCGTCGGCTCGACCGTGGTCCGTACGTTGACCAGGCCGGCGGTCCGGCCCATCTTGGCCTCGTCGACCAGGTCGAACGACTTGACGGGCTCCCCCCGGGAATCGACCGCGACAGGGCCTCCCGGCATCTCCCGCATCGCCTGGCGGATGATGCGGATACTCTGGCGCATCTCCTCCATGCGCACCAGGTACCTGTCGTAGTTGTCCCCTTTTTCGCCGAGCGGCACATCGAAATCCATCCGGTCGTAAACGAGGTAGGGGTGCGCCTTGCGCACGTCGTAATTGATGCCGGAGGCGCGTGCCAGCGGGCCTGTGACTGCGTAGGAGACCGCGTCCTCCCTGGTGAGGATACCGATATCACGCGTGCGGTCGACCCAGATCCTGTTCCGGGTGAGCAGCCTGTCGACCTCGTAGAGCTCCTTCTCGACCTTCTTGAGGGCGGATTCCAGCTTCTCGCCGAGATTCTCCGGGATATCCCCCTTCACTCCCCCGATCCGCCCGTAGGAGATCGTCAATCTCGCCCCGGTGACGTCCTCCACGATCTCATAAAGGAACTCACGGGCCTTCATGAAGTAGAGGAAGACGGTCATGGCGCCCATCTCCATCGCGGAGGCGGCGATGCAGGTGAGGTGGTCGGTGATGCGTGAGACCTCGCTCATGACGACGCGGATGTATTTGCAGCGTTCCGTGATCTCGATTCCGAGCAGTTTCTCGACTGCGGCGCAATAGCCGAAGTTGTTGATGAGCGGGGAGACGTAGTTGAGGCGGTCGGTGTAGGGCATGACCTGAGTCCAACTCGAGTCCTCCGCGCTCTTTTCGAAGGCGCGATGGAGATAGCCTATCTCGGCCTGGACCCTGACCACCTTTTCGCCGTCGAGCTCGGCAATCAGCCGGATCACGCCGTGCATGGCCGGGTGCGACGGCCCGATGTTGATGAGCATGTTCCTGACTTCGCGGGTGGGAGCGACTGCGGCCATGGGGCCTCCCTCAGAGGGCCTGCTTCTGTTTCTGGATCCTGGTCTGGAGCTTCATGAGGCCGTCCAGGACTGCCTCCGGCCTCGGCGGGCAGCCGGGAATGTAGATGTCGACCGGGATGATGGTGTCGATGCCCTGGACGGTCGCGTAGTTATCGTAGAAACCGCCCGTGCATGTGCAGACTCCGAAGGCGATGACCCACTTGGGCTCGCACATCTGGTCGTAAACCATGCGAAGGATGGGTGCGATCTTGTGGCTGATGGTGCCGACCACGAAAAGCACATCCGCCTGGCGCGGCGAGAATCGGGGCAGCCCGGCGCCGAAGCGGTCGAAATCGTAGTGCGAGGCTCCCGCGGACATGTACTCCATGCCGCAGCAGGCGGTCACGAACGGGTATTGGAAGATCGAGAACTTGCGTGCCCAACCGACGACTTGCTCGAGCTGGGTAGTGATGAAACCCGGGGATTCAGGCGTGACGGAGGACATGTTCTGGGCACTCCCTGTGGCGGGTCAAACGCCCGTCTGATGTTTCAGGACAGAATCACCTCAAAGGTTTCCGGCAACGACTTGCGCGCCACAAGGTTAGCACAGTCGGCGCAGGATTTGGCATCCAGCAGGACGTCGCGACCGCAGGACTGGCAGGAGCGCAGGATCGTCACCACCTGAGCGATCTCATCACGCATATCCGAGAGCGCCTGGATCTGGCTCTCGATCTGAGACAGCCTCTCGCCGTAGATCTTGAACAGGGCGCGAACGGACTCGATATTCCCGCCGGAGGACTTCTTGGCGAGGAGGATCTCCCGGATCTCTGCCAGCGAGAGGCCGAGGCTCTTCAGAAAGTCGATCACGCGGAGGCGCTTCAGGCTCTTTTCGCTGTAAAGGCGAAACCCTCCGCTGCTGTGGCTGTCGGGCTGCAGGAGACCGAGTTCCTCATAGTAACGGACGGCCCGAACACTCATCCCGGCCTTGCGGGCTACTTCCCCGATCTGCATATGCCCCTGTAAATCCTCGACTATACCGCCAACAATAACGTTAGCGGAATATTGTTGTCAACCAACAGTCCCTGGTGTGTTCCCGAGCGCCCGCCGGAAGGGGCCGCCCTACTCTTCTTCTGCTTCGACCTCGATGAAGTCGAGCTTGTCTGCCAGTGACGCGGGGCGCTTGCGAAGGCGCACGTTCACTTTGCGCACGGGGAAGGACCTGAGGATGTCGCGTGCGATCTGGTATGTAAGGGTTTCGATGAGGTTGAATTCTCTCGCATGTGCGCTCTCCACGACCTTCTCGTGGATCCTGCTGTAGTTCAGCGCTCTCTCGAGATCGTCGGTCGCCGCGGCAGCCTCAAAGTCGCCCCAGACTGTGACGTCAGCCTGGCAGAGTTGCGGTTGACGCCTCTCCCCGGGCGTGACGCCGATACGGGGCATGAGCCTGATATTGGCGAGCGTCAACCTGTCCATCCTTTTTTCCACTTTTGGGGTCTGACCCTGAAAATGAAAAAACGCGGGTCCGGGAGGGCCCGCGCCGCCGGAGTGCGAATCGGCAACCGGCTCTAAGCGTAAAAAGATTCTCCGCAACCGCAGGTCCCGCCGGCGTTCGGGTTATCGAACTTGAAGCCGGCGCCGGTCAGGGTCTCCACGTAATCCACGATTGTCCCGTTCAGATAGAGGAGGGAGCGGGGGTCTATGAACATCCTGATGCCGTCCTGCTCCACGATCTTGTCTTCTTCGTTGGAATCCTTGTCGATTGTCATCTGGTATTGAAAACCGGAGCAACCGCCGCCTACAACAGCAATTCGAAGGCCGCCGTTCTCCCCTCGCTGGGACATTACGGACTTGACCTTTTCGACCGCGGTTGGTGTCAGCGTGAGCATTGCGGAAATCTCCTTTCATGATTGCGAACCGCACACGGTACACAAGTCTTACGTTAAAGTCAAGGTTGGCCGGCACCCGCCAGTATGAGACTAGTCGTGGATTGCATGAATCCGATGCCACCTCGACATCAAGGTGGTCCCGCTCCGGCGAACCGGCCTCAGAACTTGCTATGAAGCGGGCTTTCAGCCCTCAGAGCCGCATTCGAATTAACATATAAATGGAGCGCTGAAAGCGCGTTCTCATATCAGCCCGGGGCGAAGCCCCGGGTTTGCGTGGGATCCCAGGAATGAAGGGCTGAAGGCCCGCTCCATAGGGCTATGGCACGGGCTCGGTGGAACGGCAAATGCGGGCTGCAGCGCAGCGCGCCCACCTAACCTGCAATCCGGCTCAGATCTCCCTGGAAACTCCTTTCCCGTCCCTCAGCGCCTCTCTCGCGGGTCGCCGTGAGGCAGGTCTCCGAATCTGTGAAGAAATCGTGATCATCGCGTATTCCTGTGTCACTGCAGTGCCGCGCCTTCGGCGCTCGAAGGATTTGGCCGTTCTTCATCCCGGCCTCACGAGGCCGACCCTACTCACTGCCGCCTCTTCGAGGCTGGTCTCGAAATGATTGGGTGCCTTGTGCTTCGATCGCTTGGGCAAGCAAACCAGGCGCGCGAAGCGCCGGCAGGGAGCAGACACGCGCGTAAGCGCGTGGTTGCGTGCGAAAAACAGAATCGAGGCCGGAACGGCCGGCACAATGGGTCCGAACGATTCATTCACACCTTCTCCGACCCGCCGCGGCGCGTCGGAGAGGCGCCGCACGGCGTTGATTTGAATTCTGAAGGGATGGAGTTGACAAGTTGCCGGTGACGTCCGACCATTGTGGCAGTGGCCAAGAAGACGCAGGGAAAGGAAGGCCGCCACCCATTCGCCGGTCTGGACGGCCTGATCATGAAGGCCGGGCTCACGCTGCAGGCCGACAGCGAGCCGGCGAAGGAACCGCAGCAGCCGGTTGCTCCGCCGCCCAAGCCGGAGGATTCCGACGAGGATGCGTTCCGGCTGGCGATGGATGGGGTAGTCCGCCGTACCTGGCGTCACAGTCCCGTCCCTTCTCCGCCGGCCGATTTCCCTCAGCCCGGCGATCCGGAGCTCGAGGATCGGCGCCTGATGCAGGCGGCCATGGACGGCGACCCCGCACTGTCAGTGCAGGATCATCCGGAATACATCGAAGGCTGGGTGGGCCTCGGCGGCCTCAGGTACCTTCCGAACCTGCGCGAGGGGCTCTACTCGATACAGGGGCAGATCGACCTGCACGGGATGAGCCGGGAGGAAGCCAGGACTGCGGTGGAAGATTTCATCATTCGCATGTCAAGTCAGCGTTCCTGCTGTGTCAAGGTGATACACGGCCGGGGAATCAACTCACCCAACGATCGGGCCGTCCTCAAGGAAAACCTGAGCCGCTGGCTCGCGTGGGTGCGATCTACGTGCTTCTCAGGCGGTGCGTGTAGCTGCCGGGAATGGGCAACCGACCGGGCCTGCATGGTGCAACATCGGAATGCGACGGCACCCAGACAAGCAGTGTTCGAGGCTCAACCTGGACTTGGACTTCGACCTGGACCATTCGCTTCGAGGCGGGCAGTAACACTTGCTCCGTCCATAATCCTGCCGCCAGCTTCCACTGTCCAAGTCCACGTCCAGGTCGAGGTCCAGGTCCAAGTCCAGGCTTGCCCACAAACACTGCCTATCCAAGCGCCATCCCATTGCGATCCCGATTCCGATACCGCGAATCGGGGCAAAGGAATCTGACTGTTGTCCCGCCTATTCGTACCGGAGGCACTCGATCGGGTCGAGGTTCGATGCCTGGATTGCAGGGTAGATCCCGAAGACGAGACCGACCATCGAGCTCACGCCAAACGACAGGGCGATCGACTGCGGCGTGATGATCGTGCTCCAGCCGGAGAAGATCGCCACCAG
>JAFNAH010000570.1 GCA_017860075.1 Acidobacteriota bacterium
CTCGAGGATTGCCTTCATTCGGGACAAGCCGATAATCAGCCCGCCAAAGCGGGGGAGGGCTCCTCCGCTCAGCCCGGTGCCGGCGCCCCTGGGGACGAAAGGCAGACGGTGACGGACCGCAGCCCTGACGGCACGGACCACATCCTCGCGGGTTTTCGCGAGCAGAACGGCCTCCGGTGTATGACGATGGAAGGCAAACCCGTCGCATTCGTAGGTGATCGTCTGCTCGGGATCGACAAGCAGATCTTCCGGGCCGGCGATCGCGCGCAGTTCTTCGAGCGCCTCGGGTTTCAAGTCTCGTACCTCGGTTATGTGGCTCTCGCGACGCGGCGGACTCCCTGGAACGCGAACGGAACCGACTCCGTTGTGAAACGCTGCCACGCCACCGCAATTGCGATTATATCCCACATTGTAAAGATCCTCCGCCTGGCGCCGTGAAATGCAAATCCTGATGTATAATCGGGGCCGCCCAAGAGAAGCGGATACCGGGATGCAGGGCGGGTGAGACAGACCGCCGGCTTCCGACGGCGTCCGGGATCGTGGGGAGGAGGCACAATGGCTCAGGGAACGCGGAGGAAGAGACGGGACGAGATCAAGCTCACGATCGCGCCATTTCAGAGCCAGACCGACTACAAGTCCGCCGTCGATATCCAGCGCGAAGTGTGGAAGTTCGACGACATCGACATCATCCCGCCTTCGATGCTTCTGGCTTCCGACCATATCGGCGGCATCAGCCTGGGCGCCTACAACACGATCGGCGAAATGGTCGGTTTTGTGTCCAGTTTCCTCGGAACGGAAGATGGCATTCTCATCCAGCACTCGCACATGCTGGCGGTGCGTCAGGCGTACCGTAATTTCGGTGTCGGCTACCGGCTGAAGCTCGCACAGCGCAAGGAATCTTTGAAGCGCAAAATCCGGAAGATCACCTGGACGTTCGATCCGGTGCAGCCGTTGAATGCCTATTTCAACCTCGGGAAGCTCGGCGCCAGGTCGAATGTGTACGCCGAGAACTTCTACGGAGAGAGTAGCAGCGTGCTGCACCGTGGCCTCCCGACGGACCGGCTCCTGGCGCGATGGGATCTGGACTCCTCCGCGACTGTGAAGAGGCTCGAGACGGGAGCGCCCAGGCGCGAGCTGCGCAAGGAACTCAAGAAGCTGGAAGTGATCAACCGGTTGGAGGACGTGTCTCCGGGTATGACAACCTCATCACCCGTGAAGTTGACCTCGACGGCCGACCAGTTGCTTTTCGAAGTGCCCTACAACCTCCCCACCATCAAAGTGAGGGACCTCGGCGTGGCCCTGGAATGGCAGGGGAAGATGCGTCAGGTCTTCCGGGCCTATTTCAAGAAGGGTTACGTCGCGTCCGATTTCTGGGTCGGTGAAGAGGAAGGTCATTTGCGCGCGTTCTATTACCTGGAAAAGGGACGCCGGTAAGCGCAGGTAATCCATTCGAGCCTCGCAGCATCTCCCAATCCATGTCTGTCAAGGAGAATGAACCATGAAACGGCTGATGCTCATCGCATGCCTCGCGGCGCCGTTCTTGCCGGTAAACGTTCAGGCACAGCAGAACAGGGTCGAGATCTCCATCACGCCAGTGACGGGTCCGGTCTACATGCTTCAGGGCGGCGGAGGCAACATCGGCGTCGTGGCTGACCCGCTCGGAGTCTTGATGATCGATGCCATGGAAACGCCCTCCTCCGACCAGATCCGCGCGGCGATCAAATCCCTGCCCGGGGGCGAGCGAGTTCGCATCCTGGTCGACACACACTGGCATTCCGATCACACGGACGGCAACAAGAGCCTGGGCCTCGGCGCGGCCATCATCGCCCACGAGAATGTCCGGCCTCTCATGGGCGGGGAACAGGACCAGCCGGGCCGGAAGGCCGGAGCCGGGCCTGCAGCCGCCTTGCCCAACGTCACCTACTCGGACAGACTCACGGTGTATGCCGGCGGCGAGGAGATCCGGCTGGTCCACTACAGCCACGCTCATACTGACGGAGACACCGTCGTCTTCCTCGACAAGTCGAAAGTGGTTCACATGGGCGACATGTTTTTCAACGGCAGGTTCCCGTTTCTCGACGTCGCGAACGGCGGCGACATCGACAACTGGGTGCGGCAGATCGATGCCATCCTGGCGGTGCTGCCCGCGGACTCGAAGATCATTCCCGGCCACGGACCGCTGGCCTCCACCGCCGACCTGAAGGCCTTCCGCCAGATGCTGTATGACTCGGCCGAGATAGTGCGTAAAGAAATGAAGGAAGGGAAGACATTGGAGCAGGTCAAAGCCGCGGGCCTGCCTGAGCGTTTCGCTCCCTGGTCCAAAGGATTCATGTCGAGAGCTGGTCTACCGCAGCCTGGAGAAACAGGGCGCCAGGTAACACCCCAGGCTCTCACCGCACCGAGCCCCCCTCCCGAGCTGGACTCAGCTACAACCACGAGGCGGCGGTGAAGTAGGTCCGGGGCCCGGTCTGCTGGACCGGACCCTGCTCGGTGAAGGTCAGGTCTGACAGACCTGACCTGCTTGGGACTGGAGGTGGGTTTGGCGGGTCCGCGCCTCCGGCGAAGCGCGCCCACTCCTCTCCGCATGGTTCCCACCAATCAGTGAGGCAATACCCGCTCCTGAACTTTCCGTTTCCTCCTCGCGTCTCCTCGCGATAATCTATTGAGTTCGACTTGCTGCAGACGAAGGCCCTTTGCCTCGCGGGGCAAAGCCGAC
>JAFNAH010000087.1 GCA_017860075.1 Acidobacteriota bacterium
TTCCGCGCACGCGTTCCGGCGGGGAGTGCGCATGCGCTGGAGAGTTCTTCGGAGTACTGCCCGTTGATGAAGACGAGCCGGCAGGAATCGTCCTCTCCGAAGGTGAAGCTGCCCAGTTCCGACGCCGTCAACCCGTCGAATTCGTGCATGGCGGGCTTGAAAGGGACCTTCGCGATCGGCGCGACATTCGTGTGCCTCCACCCCTCGTCACGCGTGGTCGGAAATCCCCGGTGTTCGAAGCGGGCGATGGCATCTTCACGCAGCGGCCGCAGCCACGGATGCCGCCTCCCCGCATCGCTGTTGCCGAACTGTCGGTAGCTCGACAGGTATGTTTGTCTCGTGTCAGCACTCTCCGGCATTGCGTGTCGCCCTCCGGCGCATCAGTATGAGCGGGCCTTTTCGCCCTCCTCCAGCCAGGCGTAACCCTTGTCTTCCAGCTCCAGGGCAAACTCCTTGCCTCCGGACTTGACGACCTGCCCGTCGATCATGACGTGAACGAAATCAGGCACCACGTAATTCAGCAGGCGCTGGTAGTGAGTTACCAGTATCATCGCTCGATCACCACGCCTCAGAGCGTTGATGCCCTGCGAAACGACCTTCAGGGCATCGATGTCCAGCCCGGAATCGGTCTCGTCCAGGATCGCAAGGCGCGGCTCCAGAACCGCCATCTGGAAGATCTCGTTGCGCTTCTTCTCACCGCCCGAAAAGCCCTCGTTCACCGACCGGTTGATGAGGCTCTCGTCCATATCCACCATCTTCATCTTTTCCTTGGCCAGCGTCAGGAAGTCCATGGCGTCGAGTTCGGGCATGCCCCGATGTTTCCTGATCTCGTTCAGCGCCGTCTTGAGGAAATACATGTTGCTCACGCCCGGGATTTCGATCGGATACTGAAAGCCGAGAAAGAGGCCCTCGCGCGCCCGGTCTTCCGGCAGCATGGCCAGGAGATCTTTACCGTCAAAGAGGACCGACCCTTCGGTCACAAGGTAGCCGTCGCGACCGGCCAACACCTTGGCCAGCGTGCTCTTACCCGATCCGTTCGGGCCCATGATTGCGTGGACCTCACCGGCCTTGACGCTGAGATCGATCCCGTGGAGTATCTCCGCATCTTCAACCCGCGCGTGCAAATTTCTGATCTCGAGCATCCTGCCTCTCCAGTTCTGCTTCCTTCTCAACCCCCCGACAAGAGAGAATGGCGATCCGGGGAAATCATCAACCGCAAATGATAAATGACCGACCCGTGAGCATCATTCCCGCTTCCTTCTCAGCCGACACTCCCCTCCAGGCTCACACCGAGGAGCTTCTGGGCTTCCACCGCGAACTCCATGGGCAGCTCATGAAAGACTTCCTTGCAGAATCCGTTCACGATCATCGAAACAGCCGCCTCCGCGGGTATCCCGCGCTGCTGGCAATAGAAGATCTGGTCCTCGCCGATTTTCGAAGTGGAGGCCTCATGCTCCATGATGGCAGTCGAGTTCCTCACTTCGATGAGGGGAAAGGTGTGCGCGCCGCACTTGTCCCCGAGGAGGAGAGAGTCGCAACGAGAATAGTTCCTGGCCTGCTCCGCCCCCTTGAGGATCTTTACCATGCCGCGGTAGGTGTTCTGGCCGTGGCCCGCCGAGATTCCTTTCGACACGATCGTGCTCCGGGTGTTCCTCCCGATATGGATCATCTTGGTCCCGGTGTCGGCCTGCTGGTAATTGTTCGTCAGCGCCACGGAGTGGAATTCTCCCACCGAGTTATCTCCCATGAGAATGCAGCTGGGATACTTCCAGGTGATGGCCGACCCGGTCTCGACCTGGGTCCATGAGATCTTGGAGTTGACACCCTGGCACTTGCCGCGTTTGGTCACAAAGTTGTAGATTCCACCCTTCCCTTCCTTGTCTCCGGGATACCAGTTCTGAACCGTGGAATACTTGATGCGCGCGTTGTCGAGCGCAACCAGTTCCACGACGGCGGCGTGCAGCTGGTTCTCGTCCCGGATCGGGGCTGTGCACCCCTCGAGGTAGCTGACGTAGCTCCCTTCCTCGGCGATAATGAGCGTGCGTTCAAACTGACCCGTCGCGGCCGCGTTGATCCGGAAATAGGTGGAGAGCTCCATCGGGCAACGGACACCCTTCGGTATAAAGCAGAACGAGCCGTCCGAAAAAACGGCCGAGTTCAGGGCCGCGAAGAAATTGTCCGTGTATGGCACGACACTCCCGAGGTACTGCTGGACGAGATCAGGGTGTTCGCGCACCGCTTCGGAGAAGGCGCAGAATATGATCCCCATCTCCGCCAGCTTGGCCTTGAAGGTCGTCGCCACGGAGATGCTGTCGAAGACAGCGTCCACCGCGACACCCGCCAGGATCTCACGTTCCTTGAGCGGGATGCCGAGCTTCTCGTAAGTGGCGAGCAGCGTCGGATCCACCTCGTCGATACTCTTGGGCTTCGCTTTCAACTTCGGGGCCGAGTAGTAAATGATCGCCTGGTAGTCGATCGGGGGGTAGTGGACGTTGGCCCACCTGGGTTCCTCCATGGTCAGCCAGTGCCGATAGGCCTTCAACCGCCACTCGAGCATGAACTCGGGTTCGTTCTTCTTGGTCGAGATCAATCGGATCACGTCTTCATTCAGGCCGCAAGGAACGGTATCCGCCTCAATGTCGGTGACGAACCCGTACTTGTAGTCCTGAGCGGTGATCTCCTGGAGTTGGTTAGCCGTGCTGCTCATAAGCCCCCGCAGTAAGATTCGTTCCAGTACCTGCCTCCGCTCTCGTACCGGGATCGATCAGCGTCACCAATTGGTGCCTCAAAGGCTGCGTCATCTCCGCCAGGGTGATCTTCTCCAGGGCCCCGTGAATTGCCTGGTTGATCATGAACCAGTTCGTTCGCACCGGGCACTTCGTCTCGATGTCGCAATCACCGCGCACCTTGTCCGTGCATTGGGTAACGGCGATGGGCCCCTCCAGCGCATGGATGATCTGCGCAACCGTGATCTGCTCCGGGCGACGCGCGAGACCGTATCCTCCCTTTGTCCCCCGCTGTGAAACCAGAAGACCTCCCCGGACCAACTGCTTCAGAACCTTGCTCACCATCGGCAGCGGGAGGCGAACTTCGCTGGCAATATCACGAGCATTGTGGGTGGCACCGCCGCGGCTGGCGACGTATGTCATCATCACAATCCCGTAATCCGCCAGTTTCGTCACTCGAAGCATGCCGCAACCCCTGGATCTATACAGTACCAAAACGGTCCGGAATCCTGATAAACAGTATCAGGCTGCTGGCAGAGTGTCAACCATTGGCAGGTTGTTTGTAAACGGCTGCCGGGAAAGCGGTTGGTGGGTATTGATTGGGCCTCTGTCAGCATGTGAATCCATCCCTGATCGGCGCGGCCCAACCGGTAACGGGCAAAATATACTATTGCCAACGGCTGTTCGACCCGCAAGAATGTATCCTTTTTGAGGGGTGATCCGGCGATGTCTGAAACGTTTGCAGCAAAGAGGCTGAACGTGCTGTCCGGGATCCAGCCATCGGGCAACCTGCACCTCGGCAACTACTTCGGGGCGGTCCAGCAGTATCTCGAGTTCATAGAGCAGGGTCACGACTGCTACTATTTTCTGGCCAACTATCACGCCCTGACATCTTTGCGCGACCCCGCCAGGCTGGTCGAACTGACGCGAAGCACCGCCATGGATTACGTGGCGCTGGGACTCGACCCGAGCCGGTGCTCGATTTACCTCCAGAGCGACCTGCCCGAGGTGTGCGAACTGCAGTGGATCCTGACGACGGTAACCCCGATGGGCCTCCTGGAGCGTTGCCACGCATACAAAGACAAGATCGCGCAGGGAATTCCCGCAGACCATGGCCTGTTTGCCTACCCGGTTCTCCAGGCCGCGGACATCCTCATTGTCCGTGCTGATTTTGTCCCGGTCGGCCAGGACCAGAAGCAGCACATCGAGGTCACGCGTGACATCGCTCAGTACTTCAACAGTTCGTATGGTGAGGTTCTCAGGCTGCCCGAGCCCTACATACCGGAGCACGTGGCGGTAGTCCCCGGGCGCGACGGGCGCAAGATGTCCAAGTCCTACAACAACACTATCGAGTTGTTCGCTCCCGAGGAAGAAGTGCGCCGACAGATCTACTCGATCGTGACGGACTCCGCGACCGTCGCAGAACCGAAGGATCCGGACACGAGTATCATCTACTCGATTCTCACGTTATTCTGCACCGGGGAGGAGAGCGAGGCCTGGGCCGACCGGTTCCGCAGCGGAGGGATGGGATACCGGGAAGTCAAACAGGCCATCTTCGAGAAGTTCATGCAGCGGTTTGGCGCGGCGCGGAAGAAGCGCCAGGAACTCGAGAAGGAACCACGTTACATCGCGGAGGCTTTGAGGCAGGGAGTCGAGAAGGCCCGCGCCATCGGAGCGCCGCTCATCAAGCAGGTCCGTGGCGCCGCTGGCATCGTCGACGCAGCCAGCCTGGTATCCTGACAGCTGATCTGCTAGCGCCGGAGCGCGGCCGCCTCGACTTCCTTCACGCTCTTGGGGATACCGGGACCCAGGACTCGCACGCCGCCGGCAGTCACGGCGACGTTATCCTCGATTCTTATCCCGCCGAAATTGCGAAAGAGTTTCAGCCTGTCGTAGCAGATGAAGTCCGTGTGGCGGCGCTCTCCCTCCCACTTGTCGATCAGCGCCGGAATGAAATAGATCCCCGGCTCCACCGTGAGGACATGGCCCGGCTCCAGGGAGCGAACCAGGCGCAAGAAGTTGCGCCCGAACTGTCTGCTTCGCTCCTGGCCATTCGGGTAGCCGACGATGTCCCCCAGGTCCTCCATGTCGTGCACGTCAAGCCCCAGCATGTGCCCCAGGCCATGAGGGAAAAACAGTGCATGGGCTCCCGCGGTTACCGCATCTTCGGCGCTGCCTTTCATCAGGCCCATCTGCTTCAGGCCGTCCGCGATGACACGCGCGGCGTGCGTGTGGGCATCGACGTAGGGTATGCCGGGCTTGATCATCCCGATCGCTGCCAGCTGCGCCCGCAGGACCGTTTCGTAGACTTCCGCCTGGACCGTGGTGAAGCGCCCGCTCACGGGAGAAGTCCGCGTGATATCGGAAGCGTAGAAACGCGGCGACTCGACTCCTGAGTCATTGAGGAGCAGTTGTCCGTCTGCGAGCACGTTGTCGCAGGAGTGATTGTGCAATACCTCGCCGTGCACCGTTACGATCGGGGTGAAGGCCTGCTGCCGGCCGGCCGCGAGGGCAACACCCTGCATCTCCCCCGCTATCTCGTATTCATAGCGCCCGGGCCCCGCTGCGGCCATTGCCGCCCGGTGCATCCTGTCGGTCACCCTCAGTGCATCCTCGATCTCGGCAATCTCGACCTCCTCTTTGACCAGCCTTTGGCGCACCACGGCTTCCACCAGGTCTCTGGAAACACCGGCGCGGACCGCCTCCGGATGGATCCCGAGCAATTCGCCGAGCCTGAGAACCGTTGAAGCCTGGTAAGGAGGCATGTAATGAATCTTCAGCCCTTTGTCACGAGCCCGGGCCAGATGGCTGCCGAGCCTGTCCAGGTCCTCGACGGTCCCGATTCCGGCTTCCCGCGCCGCTTCTTCGCGTGTCCGGCCGGGGCCGCTCCACACGATCTCGTCCATGGTGGCAGGGCGCGAAAAGAGGACGTCATGGTCCTTACCGGGGTAAGTGAGCAGAGCCAGGGCTGGTTCGGAGAGCCCGGCGTAATAGAGGAAGTGCGAATTCTGCCGGAACGGAAACGTGTTGTCCTCGTAGTTGCGCGGCTGCGGAAGGTGACCCAGCCAAAGGATTACACCGCCTGCGGCCACTTCGCGGATAGCGTCGCGCCGGGCGCGATAGATATCCGGCCAGTCCTCGATCACTGCCCTTTCAGACATGGATGCGCTGCTCCTCCTGGTGTAACACCGGCGCCTGAGCTACCGCTGCTCGAGTGCCTGTTTCAGTCGCTCGATCTCCTGCGCAAGCTTCTTCTGGCGCGAATGGATCGAGAACAAGTACAAAGCAAGGATAACCCATATCGCCGCGTACGCCGCGAACAAGTAGTGCATCGCATCCATGAGAATCCAAACCTCCTACCCCGGACGCAGGTTTGTGCCATCCGGAAATCCCTGCTAATCCGCAAATACCTGCAGCCTTCAGCAGTCAGCCCTCAGCTTCGGCCTCTGCCGGCCTGAAAGCTGATAGCTGAAAGCTTCTCAGAATGTCCTTCAACATCCCTTGAAAGCCGGAGCCCCCGGCCTTCTGTCACCGCAACATCTCGATACGGCGGCCAAGCATCTCCACATCCTGGCGCGCGGTCTCGACGAAGAGCCTGCGCCGCAGCAGGTAAGTAAACAGCAGGAGAAACGCGGCTGCGCACGTCCACAAGGCAGGCCGCATCTCGGGCGCCAGCCCTCCCG
>JAFNAH010000571.1 GCA_017860075.1 Acidobacteriota bacterium
AACCCAGCCGCACAAGTCTGATATAATGCGCGCCCTATGAACCCGGAAGTCGAGGCAGTAAAGGGAGTCCCCGCGGTGCTGGCGCCCTGGATAATACTTGCCACTTTCTTCAAGAAAATGTACGTCCAGCGGGGCCTGATCCGCAGTTTTGTGATCCGGGACCTCCGAGCGCGCTACATCGGGTCGTTCATGGGCTTTTTCTGGAGCGTGATCCATCCTATCGTCCTGCTGGTGAGCTACACCTTCGTGTTTTCGATCATCTTCGGCCTTCGTCCGCGACCGGATACCGGCACGACCAGTTTCCCGCTGTTCCTGTTCTGCAGCATCCTGCCCTGGCTGTTCTTCCAGGACACGTTGCAGCGTTCGAGCACGGTGGTGATCGATAACACCAGCCTGGTGACGAAGACGCTCTTCCCCACCGAGGTTCTTCCGCTCACGGTCATGCTGGCCGGTCTTGTGAACCACTTGATCGGCTTCGCAATCCTGCTGATCGTTGTCATTTTCTCGATCGGGAAGATCAGCGTCGTGATCCTGTTCCTGCCCGTCTATCTCCTGGTGCTCATGATGTTCACCCTCGGCCTCTCCTGGCTGGTCGCGAGCCTGAACGTCTTCGTGCGCGACGTCTCCCAGGTTCTCAGCGTGATCCTCACCTTCTGGTTCTGGTTCACGCCCATTTTCTATTCGGCCGAGAGGTTCCCCCCCGGACTGCTCTTCCTGCTACGCTGGAATCCGATGGCTCACGTAGTAACCGCGTACCGGGACTGCCTGCTTCGTATGGCGGTGCCGAATCTCAGGAACCTGGCGCTGCTGGCTGCGGTCTCCTTCGTGGTCTTCGTTGCCGGCGGGGCCTTCTTCCGTCACACCAAACGCGAATTCGTGGATGTGCTTTGATGCAGGTCATCCAGGTTCAGCATCTCAGCAAGAAGTACCAGATCTACCAGCGCCCCTGGGACAAGTTGCGCGAGATGTTACACATGGGTGAAAAACTGCATCGCGAGTTCTGGGCGCTGCAGGATGTCAGCTTTACCGTCGAGACCGGGCGGACGCTCGGCATCATCGGCCAGAACGGCTCGGGCAAGAGCACGCTGCTGCAGGTCCTCGCCGGCATCATGCGCCAGACCCGCGGAGACTGCATCGTGAGGGGGAAAGTCTCCGCCCTGCTGGAGTTGGGATCGGGCTTCAACCCGGAGTTTACCGGGCGGGAGAACGTGATCATGAACGGGGCGATTCTCGGCTTCGATACGCGCGAGATGCATCGGCGCCTGGAAGCGATCGCGCGGTTCGCCGAGATCGGCAGCTTCCTGGACCAACCGGTCAAGATCTACTCGAGCGGAATGTTCATGCGCCTGGCATTCGCGGTGGCGGTGAATGTCGACCCGGACATACTTCTCGTCGATGAGGCTCTTGCCGTGGGGGACCTGATTTTCCAGCACCGTTGCATGCATCGCATGAATGAGCTCCGGCAGAGCGGGAAGACCATCGTCTTCGTTACCCATGACCTCGGCGCCGTCGCGAGGTTTTGCGATCGGGCTATCCTGCTCGACCAGGGGAGGCTGCTGGAGGATTCGACCCCGGACAAGGTCGTGCAGAAGTACAGGGCTCTCGTGTTCGAGCGTGAGAGCCGGTACGGTTTCCAGGACGGCGCTGTCGAAACGGTGGGGTCCGCCGCCATTGACCGGGCCGGCGCGGGCGTGCCCGTCGTTCAGGGCATTCCCAACATCGACCACCGGTTCGGCAACGGGGACGCCGCCATCATCGGGATCGAGCTCCTGGATGAAACCGGCCGGCCGACCCGCGAAGTCTTTGGCGGTCAGCATCTGGTGATACGAATCTCCGCGGAATTCAAGCGGCGGGTCGACCGTCCGATCCTCGGTTTCACGCTGCGCGATCGGCTGGGGATTGAGATCAGCGCATGCAACACCTCTTACAGCGGTCGCTTACTCCCCCCGGCGTGCGAGGGCCAGATCTATACGACTGACTTCAGATTTCCGATGCCTCATCTCGGCCCCGGGAGCTACTCTGTTTCTCCTGCCGCGGCCTGCGGCGACACGCTGAAACATGACATGTGTGATTGGATCGACAATGCCGTGGTTTTCGAGATCAAGACCGAAGACCTTGTCTACGGCATAATGAAGATGGACGTCGATGTCCTCAATTACGCGACCCGGGGTTGAGGAACCGGGGAATCTCTGCAGAAGTTGACACGCTGCCGATGCTCTCATACCTGCGACGCCTGGTACTGCTCGCTCTGACGCTGGCGATCACGCCGGTTCTGGCTCTGCTGGCGCTGACCATACTCTTCTTCAACGCAATCCACCTCATGACCCGGAAAGCAGCACGAAGTAATTGTAGTCGACAACGGAAGCACCGACGGGTCGGCCGAATATCTCCGGGCGCAGTTCCCCGAGGTGCGCCTCGTCGTGCTTCCTGAGAACCTGGGTTTCGCCGAAGGCAATAACGCGGGGGTCAGGGCAGCGCGGCACGACGTCGTCATTCTGCTCAACAACGACATGGTGGTCGATTCCGGCTTTATCCGACCGCTGCTGGAGGGTTTCGGGTCTTCGACCTTCGCCGTCTCGAGCCAGATCCATTTACAGGACCCTTCTGCGCGCCGGGAGGAGACCGGGAGAACGACAGCAGTATTTCGTCGCGGCCTCATCGACTATTCCCATGCAGGCATCGAAGGCCCGCTGTCTCGAAGGTATTACCCGGTATTCTGGGCAGGCGGCGGATCCTCGGCGTTCCACCGCAGGCGTTTCCTCTGGCTCGGCGGGTTCAGCAGCATCTATTCGCCCGCCTATGTCGAGGATGCCGACCTGTCGTACCAGGCCTGGAAGGCCGGTTGGGAGGTGTTATTCGCTCCGGAGTCGGTCGTCTACCACAAGCACCGGGCAACGAGTGCAAGAGTCTTCTCGCACCAGGGTTTGGAGTGCCTGACGCGACGCAACCAGTTCTTCTTCATCTGGAAGAACATCCGCAGTTGGCGCATGCTCCTCTCCCATTGCTTCTTTCTCCCCTGGAACTTCTATCGTAACGCACGCGATCACGGGCTCGGCGCCTGGAAATGCCTTGTCGGGGCGATTGTCTGTTTCCCCACCGTCCAGGTTGCAAGGTTCAGCTCGCGTCTCCGGGCCGTCCGGAAGGACCAGGAGATCTTCGCTCTCTGCAGTAATCCCGGATTGTTTTTCGCGAGGCAGCATCGCGCAGCCGAAGCAGCCGGCGGTCGCGGGCAAGGGAAAACGCGTGTGGGGCCGGCCGAATCGAAGCCCCGGGTTCTCTGGCTCACGGCCTATCTGCCGCACATCGGTCGCCACGCCGGCGCCGGTCGCATGTACCACCTGCTGAAGCGGATTTCGCAGCACTACAACGTCAGGTTGATCAGTTTCCTGGAACACGATGACGAGAGGGAATTTCTCCCGGAACTGCAGGAGCTGTGCGAGGGAGTCCAGGTGATGCGGCGCCAGCCT
>JAFNAH010000088.1 GCA_017860075.1 Acidobacteriota bacterium
TCGGAAGCAGAGCTGTCCGGCTTGGCATAGCGTTTCACTCGGCCATGGAGGAACTCGATTTCGACTGTCCGGTGGAGAAGGCGGTGCGGCTGGCGGAACCCCTGGCCGCCCGGAACAGCCTCGATAGCGCGGGTGCACGGCAACTGGGCGCGATGATCGGGGCGACCCTGACCTCCGCGCTGATCCGGCGCGCCCGGACTGCCAGGGCTTCCGGGAAGCGGATCCTGCGGGAACTCGCTGTGCTGCAACCGGCCGCTGCCCCGGCTGCGGTGGAGGAGCGGAAGATCGATCTGCTGTTCGAGGAGGATGGCGGCTGGGTGCTCGTGGATTACAAGACCGACCAGGTCCCGGAGGACATCACCATTCTGTCAGCAAGGTACCGGGACCAGGTCTGCGCATACCGGGATGCGTTGGTGTCCCTGGGAATCCGCGTCGGCAGCGCCTATCTCCTACTTGCCCGCACCGGCGCCTCCCTTGAAATTTCATAATCGGGGTCTGACCCTGAAATTCCAGTTTTCGAGACACACGAGGATTGCGTGCGGCGGGTCCCTGACCCGCTGAGGCGCCGCAGGGCGTCACGGACAATCCGGACCTACTGCAGCTTGAGCAACTTCTCCAGTTCGTCGAGCAGTTGAGAGAACAGGTCCATCGTGTCCTGGATCGGCCTGGGCGTGCTCATATCTACACCGGCCTTCTTGAGGACCTCGATCGGGTAGTCGCTGCTCCCGGCCTTCAGGAATCCCAGGTAGGCGTTCAGCGCGCGGGCGTCGCCGCTGAGCACACCCTTAGACAGCGCCACCGACGCCGCAAAGCTGGTCGCGTACTTGTATACATAGAATCCGCGGTAGAAGTGAGGAATGCGCAGCCAGTAGCCGCTCACTTCGGGATCGCATTCAAAGGAAGGCCCGAAGTACTTCACCGCCAACTGGCGGTAGACGTCGCTCATCGTCTCGTAGGTAAGCGGAGCACCCTGCTCCGCCTGTTCATGAATCAGCTTCTCGTATTCGGCCCACATCGTCTGGTTGATAACGGTCCCGCGGATATTTTCGAGCAGCGAGTTGACCAGGAACAATCGCTCTTCGTCGCTCCTGGCGTGCTTGCGCAGGTAATCACCGAGAATGATCTCGTTGGTGGTGGAGGCCACTTCCGCGAGGAAGATAGGGTAATCGCCGTACACCGGCGGCTGGTTGTGTTGCGAGAACCACGTATGCATCGAGTGCCCCATCTCGTGGGCCGTGGTGAACATCGCGTCGTATGTGTCGTTGTAGTTCATCAGGATGTAGGGATGCGAGGCGTAAACCCCCTCGCTGTAAGCACCGCTCCGCTTCCCCTGGGTTTCGTAGACGTCGATCCAACGGCTCCGGAAAGCGTTGGTCATGGGTTCCAGGTACTCCGGGCCCAGCGGCGCCAGGCCCGTAATGACTGTCTTAACCGTGTCGTCGTAGCTGATCCGCGGAGCCTCGCCGTTGATCAGCGGGACGAAGGTGTCGTACAGGTGAACCTTGTCAACGCCGAGCTTCCTCCGCCGGATGTCCATATAGCGGTGAAGTGCGGGCAGGTTCCGATGGATGGTCGCGATCAGGTTCTCGTAGACACTGACGGGCAGGTTGTCGGGCGCCAGCGCCGCTTCCAGCGCGCTGCCGTAGTGCCGGGCGCGTGCTTCAAAAATGTCCCCCTGTACCGATCCTGCCAGGGTCGTCGCAAAGGTGTTCTTGCAGGCCAGGTAGGCCTCGAGTGTCTTCCTGAAGGCTCGCTCGCGCAACGCGCGATCCGACGACCGCATGAAGAAGGCATAGCGACCCTCACTCAGCTGAACGTCATCACCCTTCTCATCTTTGATGGTCGGGAACTTCATGTCCGCGTCGGCCAGCATTGTGAAGGTCTCGCGCGGCGTCGCCGCCAGCTTGCCGGTCATCGCCATGAGCTCCTCTTCGCGTGTGCTGAGTACATGCGGCTTCTGACGCAGCAGGTTCCGGATGTGGTGCGTGTAGACCTTCAGCTTCGGGTTTTTCTCGCACCAGTCGAGAAGCTGGCTCGCGGGCAGCTGCAGGATTTCAGGCTCGAACCACGCTGTTGCCTCCTCGAGTCTGACGTTTAGCGTCATGGCCCGGTCATACATTGCCTGGGGCTCCGACTGGCGGGTGTCCTGGTCCCTGAGCAGAGAGGTGTAGGCCACGACTTTCGAGAACT
Source organism: Acidobacteriota bacterium (assembly GCA_017860075.1). Taxonomy (GTDB): domain Bacteria; phylum Acidobacteriota; class UBA6911; order UBA6911; family UBA6911; genus JACADW01. Next base: position 2,191 of record JAFNAH010000088.1, read on the forward strand.
TCACCACGATCTCGTCGTACTGACTCAGGTAGCTCAGCAGCGCGTCGGGCGATTTGGTGACTGTTCCCTTCGCGGTGGCCAGAGCGCTGACGCCCTTCTCGGACGCTATAAAATCCGCCTCCCATGCCTCGCGATTGGCGTACATGTCGGCCAGATTCCAGGTGTATTTCGTGTCGATCTGGGACCGTTCCGGCACCTGTCCCTGCCCCTCTGCGAGGCCTGTATCGCCCTGAGCCAGGTTTGAAACGGAAACGAGAGCAAGGAGGCACGGCAAACGAAGATAACGAGTCATGGCAAACCTCACTGAACGGGTGGCTCGAGCCTGCCCGAAGCGATTTCCTGAAGGAAAACCCAAGAGATTAAGTCTAGCAGAGATCAGCCCGCCGTACCCGGGATCCACCTGCGTCCTTGACGGGGAGCACGCTTGATCTGGCCGCGCCATGTCCGCAGGGTCGGCGCACCCCGTCTTGCGGCCACAGACAGATCCTGGCGGTATGTATTTTTTCCGGAGAAAGCTGTTGACTCTTGCTCGGAAATCCGTATCATTCCCCCCTTTTGCATTCATAGACATTTGTAGAAAAGGAGGAACAGTCCGATGGCAGAGAAGCTTTCCAAGACCGCCCGTGCCAGCCTTGGCGACAAGGGAGATCATTACGAGCATCCTTGCCCGCAGTGCGGGTCCGGGATGGTTGCGACCAAGGTGATGCGGTATCGCGACGTGCCGGGAGGGATGTACTGGATTTGCCAGAAAGACGATCACCGTATCAAGATCTAGGCGATCGCGCTTTCTGATCAGGGGCCGGCCTGCATCTATGGCCGGCCTTTTTCCCCTTCTCCCTCAGGCGGTTGCAGCGCCACTTAGTCTTTGCTCCCTCCCCGGCCGAGGATGTAGACTCTCCCTGCCCACCCTTTCCTGGACGCCAGGACATGAACATGTTGAGCACTTTGATGTTCGTCTCCCTGGGTGTTCCGCCGGCCCGCGCCGCTCAGGCCGCAGGACGCGGCGGCAGAAACGGCCGCGCCGCCTCCGTCGATCCTGAACCGCCTGGAGCTTCTCCGGGGCCCGCCCCGTTCACTGCGACTCCCCATGCGACCGTCCGCATCTCCGGCCTGCCTGAAGATTTCTGCACAAAAGACCGCAATTTGCCGACAAGCCACACGGAGGATCACGCATATGAAGCCGATCCGCACCTTCACGATCGTTCCGAGGCTTCCTGCCCCGCTGTCCCGCCTGCGCGAACTTGCCTTCAACCTGAACTGGGCCTGGAATCACGATACGATCGAGCTGTTTCGCCGACTCGACAGTGACCTTTGGGAGATCAGCGGTCACAATCCCGTGCTGATGCTGGGACGGATCGAGCAGCAGCGCCTGGAAGAGGCCGCAGCGGATGACTCCTATCTGGCACACCTCGAAAGGGTCTGCCGGAGCTTCGATGAGTATATCAGCGACAAATCCAGCTGGTTCAGCCACGCCTACGGAGCCCGGGAAAGGCCGCTCATCGCATACTGCTCGGCCGAGTTCGGTCTGACCGAGTGTCTGTCGATCTTTGCGGGAGGGCTCGGCATCCTCGCGGGCGACCATCTCAAGTCGGCCAGCGACCTGGGCTTGCCGCTCGTCGGTGTCGGACTCCTCTACCAGCAGGGCTATTTCCGGCAGTACCTCAACTCGAGCGGGTGGCAGCAGGAGGCATATGAAGACAACGATTTCCACACGCTGCCGCTGGTTCTCGAACGCAGGGAGGACGGGACGCCACTCACGGTCGAAGTGGATTACCCCGAAGGGAAGGTCGTTGCGCAGGTCTGGAGTGTGCAGACGGGGCGAGTGCGTTTGTATCTGCTGGACACGAATGTTGCCGCCAACAGCCGCGGCGAAGACCGTGATATTACCGACCAGCTCTATGGAGGGGATCTCAACAACCGTATACGCCAGGAGATCCTGCTGGGGATTGGCGGATACCGTGCCATGGAGGCCCTCGGATTCGAACCGACCGTCTACCACATGAACGAGGGCCACTCCGCCTTTCTTGCCCTCGAACGGACGCGCCGTCTGATGGAGAAGCACAACCTCTCGTTTGCGGAGGCGCGGGTGCTGGCGTCCTCGTCGCTCGTTTTCACAACACACACGCCGGTGCAGGCCGGGCACGATTACTTTTCACCCCAGCTGATGGACCACTATTTCAGCCATTACTTTCCCCGGCTCGGACTGACCTGGGCGGAGTTCCTCGGCCTGGGGCGCCGGAACCCGTTCGACGACCGAGAGGACTTCTGCATGACGGTCCTGGCGCTCCGCATGGCCGCATACAGCAACGGTGTCAGCCGGCTTCACGGCGACGTCAGCCGCGATGTCTGGCAGTCCATGTGGCCCGGCCTGCCGACGAAGGAGGTCCCGATCACGCACATCACCAACGGCGTTCACTTCCGGTCGTGGATCTCGTTGGAGATGAACCAGCTCTATGACCGCTACCTGGGACCGAGCTGGCGAGACCAGCCGGTTGAGAAGAACATCTGGCAGCGCGTCGAGACGATTCCGGCCGAGGAACTCTGGAGGACGCACGAGCGGCGACGTGTGCGGCTTGTCGCCTTCGCTCGCAGGCGCCTGCGCGAGCAGTTGGTCCGGCGCGGCGTCCCCCGCTCGGAGGTCGAGGCGGCCGACGAGGTTCTTGACCCGGAGGTGCTCACGATAGGCTTTGCCCGCCGCTTTGCGACCTACAAGCGCGCGACGCTGGTTCTGCGCGACCCGGATCGGCTGACGCGGATCCTGAACAATTCGGACCGTCCCGTTCAGATCATCTTCGCAGGCAAGGCGCACCCCAGGGACGATGCCGGCAAGGAACTCATACGGCAGATCGTGGCCCTGGGCCGGCAAACCACGCTCCGGCGCAGAATCGTCTTCCTCGAAGACTACGACATGAGCGTGGCACGGTACCTCGTGCAGGGCGTTGACGTTTGGCTGAACACGCCGCTGAGGCCGAACGAGGCAAGCGGAACGAGCGGGATGAAGGCCATCGCCAACGGCGTCCTGAACCTGAGCATACCGGACGGCTGGTGGGACGAGACCTCCGGGATGTGTAACAACGGTAACGGCCTCACCGGCTGGACCATCGGCCGTGGAGAGACGTACGACAACCGGGACTACCAGGACCAGGTGGAGGCCTCTGCGCTCTACGACCTCCTGGAAAGGGAAGTGGTGCCCACTTTCTACGATCGCCGTGCCGACGGCCTTCCGCGCCGCTGGATCGAGCACATGAAGTCGTGCATAGGGTCGCTCTGCTGGTATTTCAACACGAACCGCATGGTCCGCGAGTATTGCGAACGGTTCTATCTGAAGGCCGACGCGAAATACCACGACCTTGCCGCGGCCGACGCGACGCGAGCCAGGGCCCTGGCGGCCTGGATGAAGAAGGTCCACGAAGGCTGGCCGCAGGTCCGGGTGGAAATCGTGGATTCGACGCTCCCGGACGAAGTGCTCGCCGGCCAGGACATCTGCGTCCAGGCCCGGGTCCTGCCGGGAAAGCTGACTCCGGATGATCTGGCGGTAGAACTATACCTGGGTCGGCTCAATGCCGACGGTGAGATCATGGACGCGATCAGCGTGCCGATGGAGCCCGTTCGCCGGGTCGGTGTCTGGCACCTCTACCAGGCAACGGTTACTCCCAGGACGGGAAGCGGCATGCACGGATTCACGGCCCGCGCGCTCTGCCGGCACCAGGACCTGAGCACGCCGCTTGTGCCCGGGATCATCGCCTGGTCAGGTTAGGCTTGCGGGTACTTGAAGATCGGGGACGCAGCTGCGCCCTTCTTCTTCATCGCGTCGATCTCCTTGCCGCTGAGCGGCTTGAAGTTCGCTGCGAGCCCAAGGGCCATCTTGTAGATGTTCTCATCCCCCGGCGGAACCGCGGCCGTCACCGGATGGGAGAGAGTGAACCGCAGGGCCATGCCCGCCTCCTCTGCCTGATCCACCGGCTCGTACCAGCACTTCGCGTATTTCTTGGGCGCTGCCCTATCGACCGGTCCTTTCGCCAGGGCCTTCAATGCCAGGATCCCCATCTTCTTCTCCTGGGCTCGCGCGAGGACCTGCGGGCCGAAGTTGCCGGCATACCATGTGGCGAAGTTCACGGGGAAGAGGATCGTGTCGAAGCTCCCGCGATCCATCAGGGCGAGCGCGGCCTCTACCGAGTGTGCCGAGAAGCCGA
>JAFNAH010000572.1 GCA_017860075.1 Acidobacteriota bacterium
ACGTCGAGCCCTGAAGTGAGCAAGTTTATGGAACTCATGGTCTGCTCCTCGCTCCTGAATCTGCCGGTAAGTCGGGCGAATCTGCTCCGTCCGGATTTCGGGAGGGGTGACTGGAATCGGGGGGACTGATTGTGAGCAGCTTCATGTCTGTGACGATCTGTCGACCGCAGGGGAGAATCCCCCGGACATGAAACTCATCGGCACACGGCGCCCCGAGCATCAAGGATTTCCCGCTCTTGCCGGCAGACGGGGAATGCCTTGCAGGCCGGGGCCTTTGAGAGGTCGACGTGGAAGAGTCATGAAGGTGCGGAGGCGGGTTCCCCTCTCTTGAAACCCGCCACCACGAATACCACGCTTCCGCCTTTATCGCTGGCTCTCAGAGTACTTTACCCGGAGTTCGGATGAGCATCCCGGTGAAAGGGATCCCGTTAAGGGACCCCATCCTGATTTCGGCAGGCCTTCAGTATTCGGGCACGAATCCTCGAGTATCGTACCCGGTTGCCGTCTCAGGTTACTTCCGGTCCGCCTACTTCTGAATCAGGGCAAGTACCTGCTGGCTGTTCAGGTTGGCCTGGGCCAGCGCAGAGATACCCGATTGGGCGAGAATCTGGAACTTGGTCAGGTTCGCGACCTCTTCGGCCACGTTCGCATCCCGGATCACCGACTCTGCCGCCTGGGTGTTGATCGACTGGGCTTGCAATACGGCCACGGCCGACTGCAGGCGGTTCATGCCGCCTCCGATTTCGGCCCGTGCGCTCGCAACCGCGCCCAATGCATCCTTGATCGCACCCAGAGCTGAAGCCGCACCAGCTGCGGTCGTCAGGTCGATGGTTGAGAGATCCTGTCCGCCCAGGTCGGTCACCGTATCGCCGGCGGTCGTAATCGTGTCAATGTTGACATTGATGTAGCTCGCCGTGGAAATGTCCCCGACGAAGACGCTCAGCGAACCGCCAAGACCGGAGGTCGTGAATATACCGACGCCGTTGAAGTTGGTCTGGTTGGCGATGCGTGAGATCTCCGCCTGGATCTGGGTGAACTCGGCGTCGATCGATGCGCGGCCGGTGGAGTCGACCGTAGCGGTCGCTGCCTCTTCAGCCAGCGTGACAGCGCGCGTCAGGATGTTGGAAATTTCCTGGAGGGCGCCGTCGGCGATCTGGGCGACGCTGATGCCGTCGTTGGCGTTGCGGACAGCCTGATCGAGGGCACGGACGTTGGCGCGGAGGCTGTCGGCGATCTGGAGTCCGGCTGCGTCGTCGGCACCGGAGTTGATGCGTTTGCCCGAAGAAAGCCGGAGCAAAGTCCGCGTGAGGTTGGTGTTGTTGATGTTCAACTGGCTCTGAGCGTTCAGGCCAGCAATGTTATTGAGAATGCTGAAGGATGCCATCCTCGAATTCCTCCTTGAATTCGTGATTCCTGGATATCCGTATCCGAGGCCAGACACCGTGTCAGACAGCATCGGGCCGTGGCTGGCGGCAACCCCGGGGATCACATCCCCGGGAGGTCATTGCCGTCACGGAGTGTCATATCGTCCGGAACCCTGTCCCGGATTAGGGCAAAATCAGACGCTGCCGGACTTCAGCAGGCAGGTCACCGCGCGAGCGGAGACCTGCCTGCGGGCTGCGGGTAACCACATGGTCCGCGGAGCCCCAAAGTCCTAGCGTCTGATCAACGCGAGCACCTGTTGACTGTTTACGTTTGCCTGCGCCAGGGCTGAAATGCCCGACTGGGCCAGGATCTGGTACTTGGTCAGGTTCGCGACCTCTTCGGCCACGTTGGCGTCCCGGATCACCGATTCCGCCGCCTGGGTATTGATCGACTGGGACTGCAGGACCGCGACCGCGGATTGCAGCCTGTTCATCCCGCCGCCGATCTCGGCACGGGCACTTGCGACCGCGCCCAGGGCGTCTTTCACGGCTGTTAATGCCGACGATGCCCCGGCTGCGGTGGTCATGTCGATCGTTGAGAGATTCTGCCCGCCCAGGTCAGTTACTGTGTCTCCGACGGTCGTGATCGTATTGATGGTGACATCGATCGTGCTCGCCGTGGAGATGTCTCCGACGAAGATGCTCAGCGAGCCGCCGAGACCCGAGCTCGTGAATATGCCCACGCCGTTGAAGTTTGTCTGGTTGGCGATGCGCGCGATCTCGGCCTGGATCTGGGAGAACTCGGCATTGATCGAGGCCCGGCCGCTGGAATCGACCGTGGCGGTCGCTGCCTCCTCGGCAAGGGTGACGGCGCGCGTCAATATGTTGGAGATCTCCTGAAGAGCGCCGTCGGCGATCTGGGCCACGCTGATGCCGTCGTTGGCGTTGCGGACGGCCACGCTGATGCCGTCGTTGGCGTTGCGGACGGCCTGGTCGAGCGCGCGCACGTTGGCGCGGAGACTGTCGGCGATCTGGAGGCCGGCCGCGTCATCGGCGCCGGAATTGATTCGCTTGCCTGAAGAGAGCCGCAGCAATGTCCGGGTAAGGTTGGTGTTATTGATGTTGAGCTGGCTCTGAGCGTTCAGGCCGGCGATATTGTTGAGAATGCTAAATGATCCCATCTCTGGAATTCCTCCTTGAATTCAGATGAACCATCCTTGTTTGCAGCCAGAGAGCATTCCCGCACAGGCGGCCGAGAGCGTGGCTCGCCGGGCCTCTGCAGAATCGCTCGCAATGTGGTTGTTCGATCAGACTCATCGTCCGATTCCGCAGAGACATTAGGGAGACTGTGAGGCGCAGTGCTATTCCCGGCGAAAAGCGCGTCCCCTGCATGTTCGCTCCTCCGGTGTTCGCCCTTCAGTGAGTCGTGCGCAACGCAAGTCTTCGCGGTCCAGGGCGAAGAAGGCTCGTTGCCGGGATCGCGAGCGGGGTCGTGATCGCTGCCGGAAATCGAGGCAGTCGCCTGCCGGCGACCTGCAGGACACAGATGAGCCCCCCGGATACCGGTGCGGAGAGCAACCCCGGCGACAAACCACCGTCTGGCCCATGGATTGCATCCTTTCACCCCGGTATGCCAGTCACGGAAGCTGGTATGGAGGATCGGATTCCATGACCAGGATTTATGTCGATGCGCGGGACACTATCTCGGCCCCGATTCTGTCGTGCGCGAAGTCTGCATCGATGGTGCTCCTCTCGTGGTCGATGACCTCATTCACGACAAATCGGCGGCCGCGGCCAGAGTCACCTTCCGCGAGAGTATCGAGATCACCACCGGAACGCTCAATGAGGTCGCCAGCGAGTCCATCGGGGAGGCAATTGCCTACCTCAGGCGAATCGAGCCCGCCATCGTTGAGCTGGCGGCTGGATTCAGGGATTTGCCGGGTGCCGCCGAATTCGACAGTCTCAGGCAGCTGTACGAGGGCCTGTATTGGTTAAACCTGCTCCTGGACAGGCTCCAGTCTGCCTTCGGAGTCGACCTGGGGCCGAAAATCTCGAGTGACGCGGTGCGGGAGTATCATCGGCGCTTCTCGGCGATCCTGAAACGCCTGATCGGAGCACAGGAGGGTGAGGATTACTCTGTGATCGCCGGCGTTTTGGAATCGGAAATCCTGCCGCTCGTGCCGATATGGAAGGCGATGTTCGAAGAGGTAGGGAAGAAGTTCAGGACACGACAGTGACGAGGGTCAGCCTCTCGTCACA
>JAFNAH010000089.1 GCA_017860075.1 Acidobacteriota bacterium
GCACCGCCCGATCCACCTGTCGCTCGTGGGCGGGGAACCGCTGGTCCGCTTTCGTGAAATCTCCGTGCTCCTGCCGATGCTCGAAGCCAGGGGTGTGCACACCCAGATCGTAACCAGTGCCGTCAGGCCGATACCGCTGGAATGGCGCGAGATTCGGAAGCTGAATATCGTAGTCTCGATCGACGGCCTTCAACCCGAACACGACGCAAGACGGAGGCCCGCGACTTACGAGCGCATCCTCAGGAACATCGAGGGTCACCGGATTAACGTGCATTGCACTGTCACACGAGAGATGACCGACCGGGCCGATTATCTGCAGGAATTCGTCGAGCTCTGGAGCAGAACCGAGGGGGTTCAGAAGATCTGGATGAGCCTCTTCACTCCCCAGATCGGCGAAGCGAGCAGAGAGATGCTGCCGCCTGAATCCCGCAAGTCGGCCATCGACACACTCCTCCGGCTGCGCCGGGAATTCCCCAAGCTCGAAATGCCCGAGGGGCTTCTTGCCGTATACCGGGTTCCGCCCCAGACGCCGCACAGCTGTATGTTTGCCAGGACCACCCGGACGATCGCGGCGGACCTCGAAAGGACCATCAGCCCGTGCCAGCTTGGAGGCACTCCCGACTGCTCGCAATGCGGATGCTTCGCCTCGGCAGCGCTCGGGGCCGTCGATCGTCACCGCCTCCTGCCCGGGTTACGCGTGGGCATGATCTATAGCCTCTCCTATCGTTTGGGGCAATGGCTCAAACGGGTGCGGAGCGGGAGAGGCATGGGTGTCGGGACGGTGGAGGTGCCGGCAATTCTGCCGGAGCCCGCGCCCGATTGATCGCCCGCGGGCGACGTCCTGATACGTGCAGACTCACTCCTCTTTCAGGGATCTCTCCATCAATTCGCGGATGGCTTCGCGCGGCGAGATTTCCCCTTCAAGAAGACGGTGGACCTGGAGAGTGATAGGCACTTCGACGCCGTGCCTCTGCGCGAGCGCAAGCGTAGCCCTGGTAGTCTTGACACCCTCCGCCACCATGCGCATCGAGTTCACGATCTCCTCGAGCTTGCGGCCTTTTCCGAGCTCGATTCCCACCCTCCGGTTGCGGCTGAGATCGCCGGTGCAGGTCAACGCGAGGTCGCCGAGGCCGGCGAGCCCGGACAGGGTCTCGCGCCGGGCACCACACGCACAGGCAAGCCGTGTGACTTCGGCCAGACCGCGGGTGATGAGCGCGGCCGTGGGATTGTGCCCGAGGCCGAGCCCCCCTACGACGCCGGCAGCGATAGCGATCACGTTCTTGACGGCTCCGCCCATCTCCACCCCGACCACGTCCGTCGAGGTGTAAAGCCGGAAAGTCGCACAGGAGAATTCTCTCTGGACGACTGCCGCCAGCTCCCGATCCTCCGAGGCGACCACCACGGCCGTCGGATCCCCAAGCGCGACTTCCCTGGCGAAGCTCGGCCCGGAGAGCACGCAGAGGCCCGGCTCGAAGCGCGGCCGCACGGTCGTGAGGATCACCTCACTCATGCGCATGAGCTGTTCGGTGTCGATCCCCTTCGTGGCGCTGACAAATACCATCTCCTGCTTCAGATGAGGAAGGAAACCGGCCATCAGGGAGCGAAGGACATGCGAGGGGGTCACGAAGAGTACGATCTCAGCTCCCCCGACGGCCTCGGCGGGGCTCGCCGAAGCCGAGACGCCGAGAGGGATCTTTATCCCCGGCAGGTAGAGCTCGTTTTCGTGCCGTAAGCGGATGCTCTCGACTACCTCCGGCTCGTAAGCCCAGAGCGTTACTGCATGGCCCTTGCGGGAAAGTGTAATCGCGAGCGCCGTTCCCCAGGTTCCAGCGCCGATAATAGACACACGCTTCATAGCTTGTGCACCCGATTATATCCGAAACCGGCGACAAACGCCGACAAACAAGGGATGGAATGCGCCGGCGACAGAACTTCGGAATTATCTTGTGCTTAACGGGGAGACTCCTGTACCATGTCCCAGACTTGATCAGGTTTTTGTAAGTATTGCGTCGGTGTAGCTGGGCTGCAAACTCCTGGATTGGGTTTGCGGCCTTTCTGTTTGGGCCCCCAGATACCGGCGGATAGTTACAGAAACGGGAATACAAGTACATCGAACAACACATCCCCCGACAGGGGGAAGGATTTCTGGGAACACCGATGAGAGAACAAGGTACAGTGAAGTGGTTTAGCAACGAAAAAGGTTACGGTTTTATCAGCCGTGCTTCCGGGGGTGACGTCTTCGTACATCATTCCGCAATCCAGGCGGAAGGCTTCAAGTCGCTCAATGAGGGCGATAAGATCGAGTTCGACGTCGTCAAGGGCCCCAAGGGCCTTCAGGCTCAGAACGTGGTTAAGCTATAGCCCACTGCCTGCCGGGGGTTCCGGCGTGCCCGGAACCTCCTTGGTTCCAGTCAGCACCCCTCACCCCTCCACCAAGAACGGGACAATATCTGATGCCAGGGAAAATCTTCGTAGGCAACTTATCCTATAACGTATCGGACGCAGACCTCAGCGAGCTGATTGCCGGGCTGAACATAGCGACCGCAAGCGTAAAAATCATGCGCGATATGGATACCGGCAGGTCGCGCGGCTTCGGTTTCGTCGAACTGACTCCCGAAGGGAATCTGGAAGCGGCTATCGAGGCGCTCAATGGCAAGGTCCTGGACGGCCGTGCTTTGACTGCCAATGAAGCCCGGCCCCAGAAGCGGCGCGAGTTCGGCGGTGGCGGCGGTCAGGGCTTCAACCGCAATCGTGGCAAGTTCGGCGGCGGCGGTGGCGGCGGCCGGGGTCGCGGTGGCCCGCGCGAACGGGAACGTGACCGCCCGAAGCGCAAGATCCAGGAATTGTATTAACCCTTCGGGGGCGCCTGGATCGCAGCGTTGAGTCGGCCGAGTCCCCGGGCAAAGATGCCCGGGAGCGTGACAGTTCTGTCCGCCATGGCGAACGCCTATCCCAGGTAGCGATCGAGCCAGGAGAGTATGAGCTGCCGCATCTCCGGCAGCTCCACGTGCCCGCAGTTGAAGAGCTCGATCCGGCAATCCTCCTCCCGACCATATTTCCGGTACAGAGGCAGCAGGTAATCCCGGACCTTCTCGACACCTGCCGGAGGAGTCAGATCGTCCTGTCTCCCGTTCACGCTCAGGCGCGGACGCGGGACTATCAGCTCGTTGATTTGCGCCGTGCTGAACTCCTTCAGCAACGAAGGAACGTAGTAGTAGATGCCGTGCCCCTTGAGGTTTCGGATCCGGATCAACTCGTCGAAGTCAGTCAGACAGCAGACATCGATGCACAGCCGGACCCGGGGATCGAGCGCCGCAAGCCACCAGGCCTTGGTGGATCCCATCGACATGCCGGTGGCGCCAAGCCGTCCCGGGTCGACTTCGGGGCGGCTCGCCAGGTAATCGAGCGCCCGGAATTCGTCGAACATCATCATCCCGAACAGCACACGGCCCCGCCAGAGCATCAACTTGAAAGCATCCTGCTCGCCTGCGTATCCGTCCGCAGCATGTTTCCTCTCGCCGAAACACCAGCTGTCGATGGCAAGGGTTACGATCCCCTTTTCGGCGCATACAGGTGCGTAGGCAGGCTGCGCCTCGTCCCCGGTCACCAACTGCTCCTTTCCGAGGTCATACATCCCGCCGTGCCAGTGGATGTAAAGAAGACCCGGTGCGCGGGCGGCGCGGCGGTCCGGCAGCACCAGCAGAGCCGGCACCGGTTCGAAGCCGTTCAGGTCAAGGACCAACCGCTCGAGAGTGTAGCCGTCGCGCTTCTCGGTCTTGACGAGACGGGGGGGCGCGGGCCGGTGATCCCAGGGCAACTGGCCCAGGAGCGCCCAGAGATCGGCACGACGACGACGCTGGTAGACTGAGAAGTCCTCCCCTGAAGGTTCTTGCGCTTCGGTTCCGTTCCCGGCAGCCACAGTTGACCCAGCTCCCAAAGCAAGCATTGCCGCAGATCGCTTGAGAAAATCTCGGCGGTGCGATGACATCATACTCGATTCCCTCCTGAGAACGAGCGTTCGATAGTCACAATGTTCACGAGGCCTCGGCAGCCATCCAGGAAGCATTCCATCGCAGACCTCGATTCGGGATGAGTGCCGATCGGATGACTATATGGACCAGTGCCGGAAAATGCAATTACCGCCGCTCGCCCTCTGTGGGGCGGGTTGAAAAGCCGCCGCACACGCCTTCTTGCCGAGGTATGATATCGATAGAGACCAATGCCGATGGACGCCGGGGATTACGCAGACCTGAAACAGGCGAAGGATCTTCTCGAGAATCCCGGCCTGGCCGCGAAGATCACCAATCTGCTTGGTCTGCCTGTGGAGAAGGGGTTTGCCCTGTTGCCGGACCGGTGGAGCGAGGCAGTGCAGCGCGCCACCCGGAAGTCGATGCGCAGGGCGCTCGATTTCGCCGTAAACACGATGAAGGACAACCCCGGCAAACCCGCCTCCAACAGGGTACACAAGCTGATCGTGGCAGCAGATGGCGCCGCGGCCGGCGCCTTCGGGCTGCCCGCGCTGGTCGTGGAGTTGCCGGTAACCACGACGGTGATGCTGCGCTCGATAGCCGACATCGCGAGGAGCATGGGGGAGAGCGTCAGATCGATCGACAGCAGGCTGGCGTGCCTGGAGGTGTTTGCCCTGGGAGGGAAAACGCCAAAGGACAACGCGACCGAGACCGGCTATTTCGCCGTCCGGGCAGCACTGGCCCGAACCGTGTCGGAAGCGGCGCAATATATTGCCGAGAGAGGACTGGCCGAGGAGGGAGCGCCCCCCCTGGTGCGATTGATAGTTACTCTCTCTTCACGGTTCGGGCTGGTCGTCTCGGAAAAGGTCGCGGCCCAGGCCATACCCGTAATCGGAGCTGCCGGCGGTGCGTTGATCAACACGCTGTTCATCGACTACTTCCAGGGCACAGCCCGGGGCCATTTCACCGTTCGCAGGCTCGAGAGGAAATACGGCGCTGCGGAGGTGCGGCGCCTGTACTCGGAAGCCTGATTCCGCAAGCAAGTCTCCCCGCGTCTGAACCAACCAGGCTGCACGACAAGATTTGCATTTTCAGGGTCAGACCCCCTGGGCGGAGAGCACCGCGCCGGCGGCGCGAACCACATCACGGAAATAGAAATACCGCCAATTAGCCTCTTGAATTGACAGCTTCGTGCAGGGAGAATTCCTGCGAGATCGAGTGCATGGGTGGGGTTGTCCAACAGGCAACAGGAGAAGTGGGGGTACAGCATGGGCAGAGCCTTTTGTGTGGCAGTGATCGCAACGCTTTTCCTGGGACAGGCATGGGCCCAGGACAAGGAAGAAGACAGGCTGAAGCAGTGCGGCGAGGTCATTAAGGAAATCCTGAATGTTCCGGACGATATTCCGCAGGACCTCCTCGACAAAGCCGAGTGTGTGGTGGTCTTCCCCGCGGTTAAGAAGTTCGCCTTCGGGTTTGGAGGAAGCTACGGCCGCGGCGCAATGACATGCCGTTCAGGCAAGGACTATTCGGGTCCCTGGGGCGCTCCCGCGATGTACGCCATCGAGGGAGGCAGTTTCGGGCTGCAGCTCGGCGGCCAGGCTACCGACTTCGTCCTGCTGATAATGAACCCGAAAGGGGCCAAGTCCGTTCTCGGCAGCAAGGTAAAGCTCGGCGGCGATGCGTCGGTTGCCGGAGGCCCGAAGGGCCGCACCGCATCGGCGGCGACGGACATCGTGATGAAGGCAGAAATCCTCAGCTACTCGCGAAACCGGGGAGTGTTCGCGGGAGTCTCCCTGGAGGGTTCGACGCTGCGTTCCGACGGCGGGGGGAACAAGAGCCTTTACGGCAAAGAGCTGAGCGCCGCCCAGATCATTCTCGAGGGCGCGGTAAAAGCCCCTCCCGCGGCCGGGGAACTGCTCTCGATTCTGGACAAGAAGTCACCGAAGAACAAGTCCGAGAAGTAGCCCGGGAGCGTGATGGGCTCGTGCCCTGCCGCGCGGAGCCATCCATGAACCGACGACGCGCCCCTGATCCCCGGGGGCGCGCTCTCCCTGGACAGCTGTACCTTCCCTGACACCCGCACGTCCGTTTCGGCCTCCCCCATGGCATAATAGTCTCCCCGGAGGCAAAAGGTAAGTGTGCGCAAATCCCCCGCCAAAACCCCGGGGCTCGTGCCAGGAGACACAGGAGACAGAAGATGCCAGGATTCAGAAAGTTCGCGACCGCCGTCATGTGGTTGTGCATGGTAACGGCGGCCTTCACTCAAGAGGCTCCCAGGGGGCGCCGGCCTACCGTCGGCCTGGCACTGGGGGGCGGCAGCGCCCGCGGCCTGGCTCATGTCGGCGTTCTGCGGTGGCTGGAGGACCATCGCGTGCCGGTCGAC
>JAFNAH010000573.1 GCA_017860075.1 Acidobacteriota bacterium
GCCGCTCCTCGCGGATCTTCGGGCACTCTCCTCGAAACAGCGATGTGAGATCGCGCGTGCGTTCACACTCATGCTCGAGCTGATGAACGCGTGCGAGGCGGCATACCGGAGCTACAGGCTGCGCCGTCGCCCCGCATCTCCGGAGTGCCTGGTTGAATCAGAGGGCATCGTGTTCGTTTTGACTGCGCACCCGACCGAAGCCCGCAGCCCTGACAACATCGCCCTGTTTCATCGCATCCAGCGCGAGCTTCTCGACTGGCTGGAGGAAGGGGGCCTTACTCCTGCTGCCGCCCGGGACCATCTTCCGGAACACCCGAGATGCATCAGGGAAGAGGCGTTGCTGCACCTCCTGGAACTGGCATGGCGCACGCCGATCGCACGGGGGCGCAAACCTGATGTAGAAGACGAAGCCGAGCACCTGTACTCGATTCTGTTGCGCCCCGAAAGCCTGGACAGTCTCCTTCGGGCGAGCCGACAGATTGCGCCGGTGATGGTTCGCACGTGGGTCGGCGGGGACAGAGACGGCAATCCGTTCGTCAACGCGCGTCGCATGGTTCAGTCGCTCACGCTGGCGCGGCGCCGCCTTGTGTCGGAAGCCGCAGAGTGCATGCGCCGGGCGGTTCGGGATCTTGTGAGCCTGCCCGCTCCTGAACGCCCACGATCTGTGATCGAAGCGCTGCACCGGGCGGAGCGGCTCCTGAGGAGACTTGTCAGAATCCGCCCTGCGAGAGGGCCGGGGTCCGATCGCTTCGATGCTTGAGACCCTCGCGCGGCTTTCGCGTGGCGGCGATCCCCTGTGGTATGCGCGCGGTTTCATCATAAGCATGGTCTCGCGAATCGAGGACGTGAACGCGGGCATTCAGCTGGTCGCCCGTGTCTTCGGGCATCCGGCGATCCCGGTCATCCCGCTTTTCGAGAACGGCAGGGCACTGCGGGATAGCGCCGGCATCGTCAGGGCACTCCTCGCCCGTCGGGGGTATCGTGAGGCCATGCGGAGGAAATTGGGCGGACAGGTGGAGGTCATGCTGGGCTATTCCGATTCGGCCAAGGAAATGGGCGTATTGGCAAGCCGGCTGGCAATTGCCGGGGCGGTTGCCGACCTGGATGCGATCATCGCCCGGGAGCATCTCCGGCCGGTCTTCTTCCACGGCTCCGGGGGAAGCGTGGATCGCGGCGGCGGCTCCATCGACGAGCAGACATCCTGGTGGCCACGCAGTGCGCTGACTCTCTACAAGGCTACGGTCCAGGGCGAGATGGTGGAGAGGACATTCGCCAGTCCCGAGATTCTGAGTGTTCAGCTCGAGCGTATCGCCAGGCGCGTCGCGGAGGGCGTGTCGGCGCCGGCCCCCGTGCCCGTGCCGTCGCCTGCGCTGAAGCGTCTGGCGCGCCGTGCAAGCCGCGCGTACCGGGGATTGCTGTCGGATCCCCGGCTTTTGGATTTGATCGAAGAGGCCACCGTTTACCCATACCTCGACCTGCTGAAGATCGGGTCCCGCCCGACAAGACGCAAACCGGAGTCCTCAGTATCGGCCCTGCGCGCCATTCCATGGGTGCTTTGCTGGACCCAGGCCCGTCTCCTGCTGCCCACATGGTGGGGAATCGGCCAGGCCTGGCACGAGACTCTTCCGGATGAGAGACTCGAACTGGTTCGTGAGCTCCAGAGTAACGACCTGTTCCGCTCTTTTGTCAAAGCGCTGGGATTCACCCTTGCGAAGGTCGAGCTGCCGGTATTCGAGATCCAGGCACAACGCTGGCTGACGCATGGGAAAAGCGAAGAAGTCGCCGAAAGACGGCTGCTGCTGGACTCGCTGGCGCGGGAATATGGCCTGGCCCGTGAGTTCGTGCACACGGTCTCAGGAAACCGGAGCCTCCTTTGGTTCAGGCCGTGGCTCGAAACCAGCATCCGCCTGCGATCGCCGATGATTCATCCCCTCAATCTGCTGCAGGTTCTGGCCATGGAAGAACGCGACCCCCGCCTGATGAGGGAGACTGTGACAGGCATCTCCTGCGGGATGATGACAACAGGGTGATCGGCGGAACACCACCTGAGCCGGGAGCGCTTCTCAACCGTTTCCGGTAGCCGGACTCCAGGCGGCACGCCCTTGCCTGACTATGCGTGCCCTGGTTCGAGCCGGCCTAATAACGTTTCTTCTGCTGGCGAAGCAGGGTGAACTTCGCAGTGTCGGCCACGGCCATCACGGCCATCACCCCGGCCTGCACGGGATCTGAAACCACGAGATCTGCCGCGTCCGGCACGCTGCCCGCCATGTTCAAAGAGATGACAGCCAGTCCCTTCTGGCGCACCTCCTCAACCGCTCTGGTGATCTCCCCGCCCATCAGGGAACCGGCCAGCACGAGCAGCCGCACTCGCGGCAGGCGGACCACGGCGCGCACGGCTGCTGCCAGTTCTTTCTCTCCCACGAGGGGAATCGTGTCGACGGAGATCTTTTCGCCGCGGATGTTGTGGCGATCCGCCTCCGATACCGCTCCGACAGCTACCTGGGCGACCTGTGCGCCGCCGCCCATGATGATGATGCGCTTGCCGTAGATTTTCGAGAAAGGAGGCGCTGTTTCGACATGCACGACATTCGCTATCTCGCGAAAGCCGGCGACCACGCCGGCCGAGCCGCCCGCGAGGTCATACTCGAAGTAGATCTGAACCTCGGGGGCAGCGCTGTGGATGATGTCCACGTAGCTGATGTTTGCCCCGTGCTCGGTTAGTATGCGGACCAGTTGGTAGAAAGTTCCCGGCTGGTCCTTCACAGTGATCAAGACAGCATGTTCCATGGCCCTCTGCTCGCTTTGTCAGTGAACTTTATGGGGAGAGCGGCAAACAGGTCAAGGGACAAACGTAAAATGGTGCGTAGCGCCTCGCGTCGAGCCGAATGGCGCTTACGCAATCCCAGGCGGACAGC
>JAFNAH010000574.1 GCA_017860075.1 Acidobacteriota bacterium
GACGGGATGGATGGGAGCGCCACCATCTCGACCATCCAGGCAAACGGTGCACGCACTTCGTTCATGTATACCGGCAGGAAATGCCGCATCAATACATATGGAGACAGCTTCACACAGTGCCACCAGGTCAGCGACGGCGAAACCTGGCAGGAATACCTTGCCGGACACCTGGGCGAGCCCGTCGGGAATTTCGGAATGGGCGGCTTTGGTGTGTACCAGGCATACCGCAGGATGCTCAGAGAAGAGCAGACCGCTCACGGGGCCGAGTACGTCATTCTATACGTCTGGGGCGACGATCACATCCGGAGCCTGCTGCGCTGCCGACACGCCATCACCAACCGTTTCTGGGACCACCAGGGCGGGAGCATGTTTCACGGTAACTTCTGGTCGCACATGGAGATCGATCTCGACACGGGGCAGATGGTCGAAAAGCGGCAGCAGCTGTCTACCAAGGCAGAGCTGTACAAAATGACGGACCCTCAGTTCATGGTGGACCAGCTCAAGGATGACCTGGCCCTGCAGCTCTTCGCATTCAAGCTGGGGCACACGCAGGACCTGGACCGCAGGCTGATCGACAAATTGGCGGCCAGGCTGAGCTATACCTGGGACTGGAGCAGGGAATCGACTCTTGTCCGGCAGGCAACCGAGCTCCTGGACATCTACTCACTGGGTGCTACGAAGATCATCCTGGAGAAAGCACGGGAGTTTACCCGCCGGAACGGGAAGAAGCTGCTGGTCTGCCTCTTTGATCCCTATCGCGCGATGTCCGAAATGCACAAGAGCGGCACGCGGTACGACCAGGTGCTCAAGGATTACCTGGCAAACGGGAAGTTCGATTACTTCGACATGAACGAGGTTCACCTGCGGGACTTCAAGAAGTACAACCTGAGCTTTGATGACTACATGAAGGTGTACTTCATCGGGCACTACAACCCGCGCGGGAACCACTTCTTTGCCTACTCTATCAAGGATACGGTGAGGCAGTGGCTCAATCCCCTGCCGATCACGTATCGAAAGATCGGCCCCGACTCGCCGGATTTCAGAGGCTATCTCGGGATCGAGCGTTGAGGGTCGAAGGGGGGAGCCTGTCTCCTCTCTGCATCGGAATCGGTATCGCAATCGGTATCCGATTGATATTGGACGCGGCACGCGTTGCAGGAATCATCGCTGCGAAGAAAGAGCAGATCGCGAGCGCGCCTGCAGCCACGGACAACGCAATCGGATCCCAGGATGAGACGCCGTAAAGCTGAGAGGAGATCAGCCGTCCGGCGCCAACTGCCAGAGGCAATCCCAGGATCAGCCCGATTGTGACGTGGTTGAATGCCCCGCGCAGCACGAGGCGAATCACCTTCGCGCGGTCCGCTCCGAGTGCCATGCGAATCCCGATTTCGTTGGTTCGTCGCGCGACCGAATAGGCTGTTACGCCGTAGAGCCCGACCGCCGCGAGCCCGAGGGCCACAGCCCCGAAGAGGCCGGCGAGGCTGGCCACGGCGCGTTCCTGGTCGAATGAAAGCTCGACCTGCTGTCGCATCGTCCTGATGCTGGTGATCGTCAGGTTGGGGTCGATATCTGCGAGCGTCTTCCTCAGTATCGGTTCCAGCACACCGGTGGGCAGGTCGGTCACCAGCATGATGCCGCCGATGAAGTGCGAGCGCAGCTCGATCTTCTTCATCTCCCCACGATGCGGAAGGTGCCGGCGTACTCGGGCAAATCCAGTCCGAAGTGTTGATCGAGCGGCTCTTCGTCGCTTTTGAAAAAGCGCTTCACGAAGGCCTCGTTGACGATCGCCACGGGTGCCGTGGTTTCGTTGTCCGCTTGGGTAAAGTATCGCCCGCGCAAAATGGGAATGCCGAAGTTCCGGAGGTAGTCTGCGCTGACCCGGTCCCACGATGCCCCCGCCTCCTCGCTCATCTTGGGAGCGGGGTGCCCGGCTATCATAACGAGTTCGCCCCAGTTGTCCGTGAGCGGATTGTATAGGGCCAATCCGGATCCCTGTACCCCGGGCAGGCGATTCAGGTGCTCTTCCAGCTGACGGTAAAGTGCGGCCAACCTGGGCAGCGTGTAGGCGGCCGGGGGATTGTGCAATCCCAGAACCACGCGCCCCTGGATCTTGTACCCGAAATCCTGTTGCTGCAGCCTGTCCAGGCTGCGTGCCAGCATGGTTGCGCCTGCTACCAGGACAACTGACAAGGCGGCCTGGATGATCAGGAGCGTGTGGCGGGCGAAAGATGATCGATCACCCCCGCCTCGACCTGAGCCGCGCAATGCCTCCGCCGGATCCGTGCGTGTGGCGAACCACGCGGGAGCAGCCCCGAAGACGATTCCCGTCAGCAGGGACAGACCGAAGGCGAATACCAGTACCGGGACGGATGGTGCGGTGCTGATCGGAAGGAAATGCGTACTGTGGAAGGCCAGCTCGAGCAGGAGCTTCGCGGCTGCCATCGCGACCAGCAGCCCTGCGATGCCGCCTCCGACGGCCAGCAGGACGCTCTCAGTCAGGGCTTCCGAGATGATCTGACGCCGCGTGGCACCCACGGCCAGCCGCACTGCCGTCAATCCGCGGCGCCCTACCGCTCGGGCCAGTTGAAGGTTCGCAACGTTGGCGCATGCGATCAGGAGTACCAGGCCGCACACTGAAAGCAGGATTTGCAGGCTCCGCCCGTACTCTTCCCTCATCACTGCCACGCCCGCGCCGGCGGGCACGACATTGACCACCTGCCTCGGGAGCAGCCGGATCACATCCGGCATCCACTGGGCGGGATACCCGGAGTCCTGCTGGATCCACTGCCGCAGCACTGCCGTCAGTCGCGACGGCATTCCTTCGACCGATGCCCCGGGCCGCAATCGGCCGATTACGCGCAGCCATGCTGCAATCGACTGGCGGAGAAGATTGCCTTCTCCGTCGATCAGGGGCTCCTGTTGGACCGGGACCCAGATATCCGGAGGGTCGCTCTGCAGCGTCTCACCGAAGAATCCCGGCGGCGCGACCCCGATCACTGTGAAGGGGTGGTCCTCCAGGATGAAGGTCGACCCTATGACGGATGGATCGCTTGCATACGCCGTCTGCCATACGCGGTGGCTGAGAACGGCGACCGGCGGGGCAGCCGGCCTGTCGTCTTCCGGCGTCAAAACCCGGCCCCCGAAGGCTGCGATCCCAAGCGTCGAGAAGTAGTTCCCCGTGACGAACTCGGAGCGCAGAGGCCTTGCCGCCGTTTCGACACCCTCGCGCCGCACACTAAGTTGTCCGCGACCGGCCTGGAAGGCAGCCACCTCCTCGAACTCAGGGGTTTCGGTCTTCAGACGCTCGTACAACGGGTATGAAAACATTCCCCAGCGATCCTGGGGTCCTCCTTCCACGCAGCAATTCGATCCATCTCCGATCCTGTAGAGGCTCTCGGGATCGGCAACGGGCAACGAGCGAAGCATCACAGCGTGGATGAGTGTGAAGATCGCAGTCGTTCCGCCAATTCCCAAGGCGAGTGTGAGTATCACCGCTGCTGTAAAGACCGGCGATATGCGGAACTGCCTCAGCGCGTAACGGATATTGCCGAGCGCATATTGCATAGCAGACTCCTTCTCAGTCCTCTACGCAATAGGAATGCCGTAAGTTTCTGAAAAAACGGAGAAAGGGGTCGGACCACGATAAGTTGTTGGATTATAATGGGGAAGCACTGTGATACGGGGGCGGTGGCAGGCCTTACGGCCGATTCTTGCCCCTGTTTCTGCCGAGAAGCAGATGACCAGCGGCGATCCAGCCCTGCTCCCTCTGACTTTG
>JAFNAH010000090.1 GCA_017860075.1 Acidobacteriota bacterium
CTGGCAGCGGGTCTCGCACTTCCGCCGTTCGCAGCGGCAGGCCGGAATTCGAGCTACGCGCGGGAGTACCCCGACATGTTGCTTGCCTCCCTGGCGCAGCGACTGAACGCGCTCGCTGCCGGGTGGGACGCGGAACGTATCTTCATTCGAACGCCTGCCGATATCGAGGAGCGCAACCGGTTCGTTCGAGGCAAGTTCCTCGAGATGGTCCACGGTCTCCCTCCCCGGACCCCGCTCAACCCGAAAGTGGTGCGCACCACGGAACTGAGCGGCTATCGCATCGAGAATGTGCTGTTCGAGAGCCGCCCTGACTTCCTGGTCACGGGCAACCTGTACGTCCCTGCGGGTGGCGGCCCCTTTCCCGGGATCATCTCGCCTTGCGGGCACTACCAGTTGGCGCGCATGCAGCCCGAGTACCAGGCTGTGTACCTGAACCTCGTGAAGAACGGCTTTGTCGTGCTCGCCTACGACCCGATCGGGCAAGGCGAGCGCCGACAGTATTGGAACCCGGCGGGAGCGGCGTCTGAGATTTCCGATCCCGTGTATGAGCATTCGATGCCTGGACAGGTCCTGCTCCTGATGGGGCAGGACCTGACCCACTACCGCATCTGGGACGGCATGCGCGCGATCGATTACCTGCTGACGAGGCCGGAGGTCGATGGGAGCAGGATCGGGTGCGCCGGCCACTCCGGCGGCGGCACGATGACGTTGTTCATCAGCGCGCTCGACGACCGTGTCCGGTGCGCCGTGATCAACGAGGGCGGGACCGGCCACCGATGGCCGGTCGAGATCCGCCCGGGAGACCGGTTCGGCCCGTCCGACGTCGAGCAGAATCTGTTCCCGGCCGCGGCGCATGGGATTGATATCTGCGACCTGCACGTCGCGATCGCTCCGCGGCCGCTCCTGGCGATGATCGAGGAATACTCGCCGCATTTTGAGGCCGCAGCTGCCCACATCCGGCTGCGCTATGACCAACTGGGCGCGCCGGACCGTTTCGCGACCGTCGAGGCCGGCGATCCGCATGCCTATACCTTCAAGCTGCGGCTGGCGACCACCGATTGGTTCAGCCGGTGGTTCTATGGACGCCCGGGGCCGGCGCTCGAACCTGAATTCGAACTACAGAAGCCGACCACGCTCTATGCGACCCCGCACGGTTCCATCCGGGAGGCACGGCAGGGCCAGACGATCTTCTCCCTGATCGAGAAGCAGGCAGCCACGCTTCCCCCGGCCCGTGAAGTGCCGCGCAGTGCCGCCGAGCTGGCATCGTATCGCTCCCAGGTCGCGGGCCAGATCAGGACCCTGCTGAGGCTCGAGCGGCATGAGCCGCGACAGGCTCTCGCCGTGCGGCAGCTCGGGATTACGCCACGCAAAGGGTACCGTGTCGAAAAGATAGAATTCCTGTCCGAGCCCGGGATCTATGTTCCGGCCTGGGTGTTTCTGCCGGAGCGGCGAATTTCGGATCGGGTCATCCTGTTCGCTTCCGAGGCGGGCAAGGAAGGAGACGGGATGGAGTTCGGCAGCCTGGAAGGTCTTGCACGCGCAGGCCGCGTGGTGCTCGCGGTGGACGTCCGCGGCATTGGCGAGACCTCGCCGCCGCACTGTCAGGACCTGGACGGCAGCAGGTTCTCGCACCTTTTCAGCGTCGAGACCGCGGCGGCCTATATGGCGTGGTATATGGATCGATGCCTCCTGGGAATGAGGGTGTTTGACGTCCTGCGGAGCACCGATTATGCCCTGAGCAGGGATGATGCGGACCGGTCAGGTGTCGATGTGATCGGCAAAGGTGCCGGTGCCCTCTGGGTGCTTTACGCGGCTGCGCTCGACGGACACATCCGCACCGTCGTGGCCGAACGCGGGTTGATCTCCTATGCGAGCCTCACCCGGGTCGACCGGTACCTGCACAGCGCCGGCGTTTTCGTTCGTGACGTTCTTACATCGTTCGACCTGCCTCAGGTGGCCGCGGCAGTGGCAGAAAGGCCGCTGGCCCTTCTTTCCCCGGTCGGCCCGATGAAGGAAGTCGACGTTTCGACGGCGCAGCGTGAGTACGAGTTCACGCGGCAGGTATACGATCGCGCGGGGGTCGCAGATCGGTTCGTAGTCGCCGGCACGGACGGTGAGCCTGCCACTGCGGACGAGTATCTCCGCCTGCTGGGGGGAAGATGATGAAGATGCATACGCTGATCCTGGTGGCTGCTTTTGCGGCGGGCGCGAGCGCGCAGGATGTGCCGCGGGCGAAGTGGATCGAGAACGGGCTCATCGATGCGGGCGGTACGCACGAGCCGACGATATTCGTCATCCGGCGCGGCGGCGAACGGCTCGATGCACGCGAGCAGAACGACCTCGCGGAGAGCGAGGGGACTCTGCGCAGGCTGAAGGAGCAGGGTATCGAGGTCTTCCACACCCATCTGTACAAGGGCTTCGGCATGGCCGCCGAGATGCCGGGGATGGAACAGACCAAACGCACGGCGGAGATCGCCCACCGGCTCGGCCTCAAGGTCGACACCTACATCCAGTGGAATACCATGATGTATGAAACCTTCTTCGCCGAGGAACCGCGCGCCCGCGACTGGATCCAGCGCGACGCGGGCGGGCTGCCGATCCTGCTCACCTATGGGTATCAGCAGTCCTACCGGTACCGTCCGTGTTTCGCCAACCAGGAGTATCTCGATTATCTCAAGAAGATCGTGCGCTACGCGGTCGAAGAGGTCAGAACCGACTTCATTCACTTCGACAACTTCGACCTCAACCCCGAGCCGGATTCGTGCCACGACCAGGCGTGCACGCGCGGATTCCGGGCATATTTGAAGCAGAAGTACACGCCGGCGCAGCGAGAGGAACGCTTCGGGTTCGCGAACGTCGACTACGTCAACCCGCCGCAGTGGAACGAGCCGAACCCGCCATCGCGGATGCAGATTATCTTCGATCCCGCCATCCAGGAGTGGATCGATTACCGTTGCCAGTTGATGTCCGACGCGCTGCGCCAGATGGCGTCATTCGCCAAGTCGCTGAATCCCGAGGTTGTGATCGAAATCAACCCCCACGGCATCACCGGCGGAAACCGGGCATGGGAAGCGGCAATAGATCATTCGCGCCTGCTCAAGTACACTCAGGCCTTCTGGACGGAGGAATCGATCGATCCCGGCTTCAGCGCCGACGGCCGACTGCTCTCGCACATACGCAGCTACAAACTGGCGCGAACATACAAAAATGTGCTGATGACCTACATTTCGGAAAACCCGATCGCGATGGCTGAAGGCCTGGCGTTCAATCAGACTATCGGCTTCGCCGGCTCCGACCCGCTGCGCCCGCAGATGCTGCGCTACGTCGATTTCTACCGGAAGAACCGTGAACTTTTCACCGGCACACAGGATGTGGCCAACGTCGCGGTGCTGCGCTCCTATCCGTCGATAACCTACAACCAGCGGAACGTCCAGCTCGCCACGGTCCTGGTGGAGCAGGCACTGGATCCAGGGACGGATACCTTTCGACCTGATCTTCGATGAGCATCTCGAGAATCTCTCCAGGTACAAGGTGCTGGTGCTGCCTGAGACAGAGTGCCTCAGTGATGCGCAGCTCGCATCGATCCGGAAATTCGTCGCGACCGGCGGCGGGCTGGTAGCCACGGGGCAGGCGGGTCGCTACGACCAGTGGCGCAGGCTGCGGGTCTTGCCGGGCCTGCAGGGATTGATCGATGCGCAGCCGCCGGCGAGAGACTACGAAGAAGAAGTGGCGACCGTCGAGGTCGGTGGCGCGCCCGTGCGTAAGGAATATGAGAAAGGCCGCGTCGTTTATTTACCGGCGGTGCGATTCGACGGGCGGCTCCCGGAATTCGGCAAGTACTTCCCGGTCGATCCCCGCCTCTGGAAGCTGCCGAAGAATGCGCAGGACGTCACGGACGGCGTGCGCTGGGCGGCCCGGGATGATATCCCGGTCGACGTGAGCGGGCCGGCATATCTGATCGCAAACGCAGTCGAGCAGGCGGAAAGACGACGAATGACTGTGCACCTCGTGAACTACAATGCCGGAGCAACGCCCGCGCTGGATCCTGTCGAAGTCAGATACAGTGTTCCGGCCGGGCAGAGCGTCAGGGGGATCCGTGTGATCTCGCCGGATGCAGACGGGCTCCAGGCGATCGGCATGAAGACGGACGGATCGCGAATCAGTTTCCGCGTTCCTGTAAAGACCTATTCTTTGGCGGTGATCGAGTGGTGAACCGGATATCGCGTTTAATCATGATTCTGATGCTGACTGCGACTGCGGGGATGCCCGCGTCGCAGGCCGTCCGGGTGGAGCACCGGGTGTTTCCCGGCCTGCACGAGATGGACGGCAACTGGGCGGCGCTCTATGCTGCGAGCGACGGGAAGGTCTACGCCGGGCTTGCCTATCACGGCGGAGACGGGCACCTGGTCTACTACGATGCGAAGGCCGACAGTATGCACGACGTCGGAAACCTGACTGAGTTGTGCGGCGAATCACAGGTCAGGCGCGGCCCGCAATCGAAGATCCACGCGAAGTTCGGCGAAGGGAAGGACGGACGGGTCTATTTCGGCACGCACGCCGGTTTCTGGTGGAACTATGCGCGGTTCGCCACCAAGGAGGGATACCCTGGCGCGCATTGGATGGCATTCGACCCGAAGACAGGTCGTGTCGAGGATTTCGGGCTGGGCGCCAGGAACGAAGGCATCAACACGGGCGCATACGACCCTCTTTTCAATCGCATCTATGGCCTTACTCACCCGCGCGGGCACTTTGTGTATTTCGACGTGGCCACGCGGCGGTCCATCGACAAAGGGCGCGTGAACAATTTCGAGTCGATCTGCCGCACGCTCGGGATCGACGACGAGGGAAACGTCTACGGAAGTTTCGGCCAGGGGGAGGTGTTCCGTTACAATCCCCGCACGGATGATATCGAGGAACTCCCGGTGCGGCTCCCGATTCGGGCCAAAGGGATTTCCCTCGGACGGGACTACCTGAAATCCGAGACTGCCTGGCGCACCGTGGTGTGGGACCGGCAGACGCGCCAGTTCTATGGTGTCGAGGAGAGCGCCACAATCCTCTTTTCCTTCAACCCCCGCACCAACGAGGTGCGCCGTCTCGGCCAATTGTCGATACCTTCGCTCGACGAGAGCCGGGATATCCCCTACGCCACTTTGAGCCTCGCGCTTGGCCGCGATCGGAAGCTCTACTACGGTGCCGCCGGCCGGGAGTTCGACTACAGCGGCAGCGCAGGTGCAGCGACGTCGCACCTGATCACCTGGGACCTCGATTCCGGGCGCAGAGAGGACCTGGGCGAGATGCTGCTGGCGGACGGCCGCCGCGTACTCGGCACCAACGCTGCCGAGACCGGCTCGGACGGGACGATCTACCTTGTCGGTGCGATCGAGGTGCGGCCCGAGGCAGGGAAACCGATAGAGGCCGCCGGGAAGGTCGGTGACGTCTATTACCGTCTTGCGCTGCTCATCTATCGACCACGGTGAAATCATGCTGAAGCGGCAGGTGAACTACTGGTGGCTGGGACTTCTTCTGGTCTTGTACTCTCAGCCGGCCTCAGCACAGCGGGAAGCCGGCTACGATCACTCGGTGGTGAAGCAGGTGCGGATCGACCTGCGCGACCTGGGATACCCTCCGCTGGATGAAATCCCCGCAGATGAAAGCGCCATCCGGGCTTTATCGGTAGCGCCCGACGGCAGGCTGTACGGAGCCACCAGTGGAAAACGCAGCCATTTGTTCATGCTCGACCCGGTGCACGGGTATGTTCTGCCTCTTGGATTCCTGGAGGGGGTTTCAGCAGTTGAAGGGTCACTCGTGATCTCACGCGCCGGCGATGTCTTTATCGGAACCGTGCCGGGCGGGCATCTGTTGAAGTATGCTCAGCCGAGCCCGGGGCCGGAGAGCGTACCGCAGGTGCGGAAGCCCGTGACTGTTGTCGACCTGGGGACACCTGTCGAGGGCGAGAGCATCTCGGCGCTCGCTATCGATCGCGCTCAGGACAGGATCTACGGGTTGACGAAACCAGGCGGTCGTTTCTTCAGCTACGGGATAGAGAGCGGACGCTTCATCGTCCACGGGGAAGTTGCCGAACACGATCTGCCGGGCGAGAAGTTCGAAAAGCAGAAGAACATCGGCCGGGCAATTGCGATCGATGGCGACGGAAACGCCTATACTTCAGGCGAAGGAGGCTGCCTGTATCAGTTTTCGCCTTCCGCCGGGGTACTGCGGAGACTGGACATCACGGTGCCGGCACTGCCGGGCAGGGAACCGTACAACCGCGTCGATGCATGGGTATCAGGGGGTGACGGGGCGATGCTCTATGGTGGTACTTCCGACGGGTACCTGTTCCAGTTCGATGCCGCGAGACTTCGGGTTCGGAATCTGGGCAAGCCGCTCAACCGCTACCGTGTTCGTGCGCTGGTGCTGGCGCGGAACGGGAAGCTCTACGGCATCGGCGGCGATGATGACGAAATGGCACAACTGTTCAGCTATGACCCGTCAGGCGGCATCTACGAGCTGCTGGGCATGATTGATGTGAATCGTCGTCCCTATTATTCCTGGCAGGCTTATGTTATCGATAGTGCCGCGGTCGGAAATGACGGTACGGTGTACCTCGGACAAAGCGAACGCATCTCCAAGCTCTACCTCTATCATCCGTAATGGGGGACGGACCACGATAAATATTTGATAAGATTTGTTTTATGTCAGTTTTGCCGGTGGTTTTAGGGGCTTAGAGCAAGATTTTGACCCCGAAAATCTATTCTTAGGTGCATGGAAGCTCAGATTCAAGAGGTGAAATATGAAGGGTAACCATGGTGTCAATCGCAGGGATTTCGTGAAAGCTGCAGTGGGCGCCGGATTCGCGATGGGAGCAATGTCGGGCGCGCGCCCGGCGCAGGCTCGCATCCCGGGCGCCAACGACCGCATCAATCTGGGAGTCATCGGCGTCGGAGGACGCGGCTATTATCTGGCAGGTGTTTTCTCCGGCCTGGCTGAAAAATCGAACGTGCAAGTCGGCGTCGTGAGCGATGTTTACCGGAAGCGCACCAACGCTGCCGCCGAACGATACAAGTGCAAGGGGATCGGGGACTATCGCGAGATCATCGCCGACAAGAGCATCGACGCCGTAGTCATTGCCACGCCCGACCACTGGCATGCCCCGATGGCCATCGAGGCGATGAACGCCGGCAAAGACGTTTACCTGGAGAAGCCGATGACCCGCACGGTCAAAGAAGCCAGGCAGGTCTATGAGTGTTCCGTGAGAACTAAGAGAGTACTCCAGATCGGCTCACAGACGACTTCCGCCGATCAGTGGTGGAAGGCGCGCAAGGCCATCCAGGACGGCATGATCGGCAAGATGATCATGAGCCAGGGCTCTTACCATCGCAACTGGAACGGCAGGCGGCAGCCGCCCGGCGAATGGAACTGGCCCATCGATCCCGACGCGGGCCCTCAGGGTCAGGGCGAAAACTTCATCGATTGGAAGATGTGGCTCGGCAACTCTCCTGCGCGCCCATGGAATGCCGACCGTTTCTTCCGATTCCGGAAGTACTGGGACTACTCGGGCGGAATCGCCACGGATCTCTTCTACCACGTTATGGCACCCCTTAACCTGGTGTGGGGCGGCGGTGAATTCCCGTACCGTGTGGGGGGGACCGGCGGAATCTACGTGTTCAAGGACGAGCGGGAGGTGCCTGATACGTTCATGCTCGTCGCCGACTACCCGAGCGGACACAGCGTTGTGCTCAGCTCCTCCATGGCCAACAGCCGTCACATCCCTGGCCTGATCCGCGGCTATGAAGGAACCATCGTGATGGTCGATCATGGGCAGTTCGAGGAGGAGACCGACCACATCACTGTCTCATCCGAAAGACACAACCGGGAGGCCTTCACAAAGAAATACGGCGCGCAGGAAGTGCAAATCAAGGTCGAACCGCGGCAGTCCCACTGGGAGAACTTCATCCAGTGCATGCGAACGCGGGAAGAGCCGGTTCTCGGAGGCCTGCCCGCCTACAAGGCCATGGTCCCGATCGCCATGTCGGTCGAGTCTTACCGCTCCGGGCAGATGCTTTACTTCGATGAACAAAAACAGAAGGTCGTCACCAAGCCTCCGAAGAAGGCTTGAGAGTATCGTCCTGCTCAGACCTGAACTCCGACTTAGACCTGGACTTAGACTTGGACCTGGACGTAGACGTGGAGCATAGCGGTCGACTCGCATCTCTGAAGGTCGGATGCCTGCCCGTTCCCTCCGAAGCCGACACGCTCCCAAGAGCACATAGACCAGGTCCAAGACCAGGTCCAGGTCCAAGTCCACGTCTAAGTCCAGGTCCAGGTTTTAGCCGATCTAGATCAAGTCGCCTCGTAGAGTTCGATTAACCCCGAAAGGGCAGTACCGTACGCTTGCAGGCTCACACATGTTCGGAGACACTATCATGCGAAAACACCGCGTTTTGACCTCGTTCCTTCTTCTTGTCTTTTCTGCTCTGGCATTCGGTTCGAACTCCACGGTCACTGTGGGAACGCTAAGCGCGCGGCTTGAATTCGACAGTGCGCTCCACAGTCGTGTTCTCACCGCCTTCGGCGGGAGCCCGGCCGCCTTCACCGAGTGGAGCCCATCGGAGTCTGTGACGGTCGGCGGCGTCGACATCAGGGACTTTTCGCTCAAGGAGCAGCACGCTCAAGACGTCCGGGATGCCCTCGGCAAGGGCCGCCGCCACATTCTGACTGGCGAGACGGCGAACCTCCGCAAGGAAGTGCGGGCGACATCCTACGATGGCTATCCCGCCACGATCGTCGTCGAAGTCCGCTACACAAACATCGGGCAGTCTCCGCTCAGGATTGAACGCTGGACCAATAATCACTACACCGTTCCCGCGCGTGAGCCGTCAGCGGAGCCCTTCTGGTCGTTCCAGAGCGGCTCCTACGAGAACCGGCCTGCGTGGGTCTTGCCATTGAAGGAGGGCTTCAAGCAGGACAATTTCCAGGGGATGAACGACACCGATTACGGCGGCGGCACGCCCGTCGCCGACGTCTGGCGCCGGGACGGCGGGATCGCTGTCGGCCATCTGGAACTGGTGCCGAAGATGGTTTCCCTGCCGGTCGCGATGCCGGGCCCCTCGGCGGCTGAGCTTTCGGTCACCTATGCCTGCGACCGGACCCTGGCACCCGGTGAATCGCTCGACACCTTCCGGACCTTTGTCACTGTTCACAAGGGCGACTACTTCTCTGCCCTGAGAGAGTATCGAAGCATGATGATTGGGCAAGGCGTGAAGTTCAGTAAGGCCCCGCCCGATGCCTTCGAGCCGATCTGGTGTGCCTGGGGATACAGGCGGACCTTTCAACCTCCGCAGATCTACGGCGCGCTTCCCATCGTCAAGAAGCTCGGCTTCCGCTGGGTCACGCTCGATGACGGCTGGCAGACCGCGGAAGGGGACTGGTTCCTCGAGCCCAAGAAGTTCCCCCGGGGCGACCAGGACATGAAAGCCATGGTCGACCGCATTCACGCCGACGGCTTCAAAGCCCAGCTCTGGTGGGCCCCGATGTCCGTTGACCCGGGCACACAGAAGATCGAGAAGCACCCGGAGTGGCTGCTCCTCGACAAAGACGGAAGCAAACATAAGATCACCTACTGGGACGCGTTCTATTTGTGCCCGGCAGTACCGGAGGTCCGAGCC
>JAFNAH010000575.1 GCA_017860075.1 Acidobacteriota bacterium
AGGGACTGCTCCATCCAGCGCCGGCACCAGAAGCTGCTGGAGATCGCCCCGGCCGACCTGCCGCCCGATGTGCTGGAAGCCATGCACGAGGCGGCAATTAAGGCCGCAAGGAAGGCGGGTTACGTCAATGCCGGGACGGTGGAGTTCCTTGTCGACCCGCAGACGAACAGGTTCTGGTTCATGGAGGTCAACACCAGGCTGCAGGTCGAACACACCGTGACCGAAAGCCTGACCGGCATCGATATCGTCCGGCAGCAGATCCTAATTGCCGAGGGAAAGAGACTGGAGCTTGCGAGCGTGAACAACCTGGTGAACAAGGCCGTCCAGGTCAGGATCAATGCCGAAGACCCGAAAAACAACTTCATGCCGGAAGGCGGCAAGCGCGTGGAAGTCTACCAGTCCCCCGGAGGCCCCGGGATCAGGCTGGACGGCGTCGTTTACCAGGGCTACAAGATACCGACAGAGTACGATTCCCTGCTCGTGAAGCTCACGATCCGCAGCTACAACTGGGAGCACACGATCCAGCGGCTCCGCAGGGCCCTGAACGACTTCCTGATCGTCGGCCCGAAGACCACGATACCGTTCTATCTGTCCATCTGCGACGAGCCGGATTTCCAGAAGGGCGTGTTCAACACGTCTTACCTCGACTCCCATCCGGAAATTTTTGATTACCCGGAGCAGGAGAGGGAGATCGCCAAGCTTTCCAAGCTGATCGCGGAGATCCACTCCAAGAAGATGAACCCGTACGCTATCTGACAGGCAGCTGTCAGGCAGCCGAACCAGAACCAGAGGAGAATAATATTTAATGAGCAGGAAGAAAGCCAGCATAACCGAGAGAATCACCCCGGCCGACCTGAATAAGAGGGGAGTGAAATCAATCCTCGACCAGGTCAGGAAGGCCAAGGGCTATTTCATGACCAATACGGAGAGAGACCAGTCGCAGTCCGATTATAAGAACAGGGTCATGCCGCACACGCAGATACTCGTATCGGCGGAAAGGAACGCCGCGGGTTATTTTTCGCTTGAAATCACCGGCGGCGCATCGGTCCACGTGGACATGCTGCGCAAGCAGATGAATCCGCTCGAAAAGCTCGAGGTGCTTAGCTCCTATATGCCGGACACGATGTTCCAGACGCTCTGCCGGGGCGTCAACCTCTTCGGCTACAGGCCCTACCCGGAAAACGTCATCCGGCTCACGGTCCAGAGCTTTTCACGGTACGTCCATGTCTGGAGGGTATTCGATTTCCTTAATTACATACCCAACATGGTCCCTGTCTTCGAGGAAGTGAAAAGGGCGGGGCGCATCCTCGAGCCCTCGATCTGTTTTTCAACAGGGAAAGAGCACACCGATAAATATTACGTGGGCAAGGTGGGAGAAATCCTCGATGTTACGGGGCCGGAAATAATCCTGTGCATCAAGAACCACGCCGGGCTGGGAACGGCAAAGAGGATCGGCGACCTGGTCAAGGCCATCCTCGACAAGTACCCCGACCTTATCATCCATTACCACGGCCATAACACGGACGGGAACGACATAGGAAGGATCGTCGAGGCGGTCCGCAACGGCGCAAAGATAGCGGATGCCGCCGACCACTCCTTTACGGGGTTCTACGGCCCCCCGCCGCTCCTGACGGTCGTTGAGACCCTGGAAGAATACGGCCACCATGCGGTCGGACTGAACAAGCAGCCGGTGATCGACACGTCGAACCGTTTGCGCCCCGAGCGCGAGTTCTACCGCGATTTCGAGTCGCAGTTCCTCGGCTTCGATCCCTCGGTGCAGATCCACAAGCTGCCCGGAGGTGCGACCGGCTCGAGCTTCGAGCAAGCGGTCAAGGGTGGTTTCCTCCACCTGATGCCGCGCATCCTGCAGGACGAGCTTCCCCATGTCCAGGTGGAACTCGGGAACTGGTGGAGCGTGACGCCCGGATCGCAGATCCTCTGGACCACGGCAGTCAACAATACCCTCAAGGGGGCAAGGTACAAGGACGTCAGCGACGACCTCAAGAACCTCCTGCTGGAAAGGTATGGGGAATTCCCGTTCTACAAGCCGGCTGATGACATTTATAAATCTGTTTTCGGGGCAGACTGGAAGAAGATCGTCGAGCGCGACGGCGGTTACCAGAAGATCGAAGACATAGATATCGATATCGAGAAGCGCGTCCTCGAGCACAGGCTCGGCCGGCCGGCAACGGAAGACGAGGTTGTGCTTTACCTGCAGCACCCCAACGACGCCGTGGCGTTCATGAAATTCGAGGAGAAGTACGGGAAGACATGGGCCCTGCCGCCCAGGATATATGGTTCCACCGGGGCGGGTTCAACCTGGGCGACAAGTTCGAATTCCCTGACGCCTTTGGGAAACTCCACGTCATCGAGATCGGTCCACAGAGGCGTACCAAGGAGCAGGATATCATCACTTACCTGGTAGTTGATCACCATACGGAGCCGATCCTCACACGGATCGAAGAGGAAGGCGCGAAGACTCTGAGAGCTAAGACGCTCACCCCGAAAGAGATAGAAGCGCTCGCCAAGGCAGGCGACATCCGCTCGCCGCTGACCGGCGTCGTCAACGAGGTCCCGGTGGGGGTGGGCGACGAGATACTGGCGGGTGAAGTCCTCGTCGTGCTCGAAGCGATGAAGATGATCACCAACGTGGT
>JAFNAH010000091.1 GCA_017860075.1 Acidobacteriota bacterium
CGGCTGGGACCTGCAGCAATCCATCGAGCTGTCGCATAAGCTCAAGGAAATCGGCGTGGACCTGATCGACTGCTCCAGCGGGGGCCTGGTGCCCTATGCTCAAATCCCCGCCGGGCCCGGGTATCAAGTTCCGTTTGCGGCCGAAATCCGCTCCCGCGTCGGCATCGCTACCGGTGCCGTTGGCCTGATCACGCAGGCCGCGCAGGCCGAGCAGATTGTAGCAACGGGCCAGGCTGACGTGGTGATACTCGCCCGGGAGATGCTTCGCGACCCCTACTGGCCGCTTCATGCAGCGGGGATGCTCCGGACGGATGTTCCCTGGCCGTCGCAATACCTGAGGGCGAAGTCGTAGAAGGCCACACTGGAATTGACTCTAGTGGAGATGGGGGGTCTTGCATTTGGCCTCAATGCAAAAGGCTCGCTATGATAATCAAGGGGTCACAAACCGAAGACAGGTTTGTGACCCCTTTCATTATGCGCTCGGAGCGTGAAAGGAAATGAATACGACCGGATCAGGCATCCGAGTGCACATACCTCGGCAAGGACAGCAAGTTGTCGCTTTTCTGTGTATTCGGTTCGAAGGGATGCTCGTAATCCCTGTAATACACGGTGATCTTGCCGTTTTTGCGCATTTTCCGAATCACCAGGTGGTCTCGCCCCAGCACCAGGATCTTTCGCTGCTGCAGATCGGCAAATTCGAACGGTTCAAGGTCGAATTTCATACGGCTGTCCAGTTCGGTCAGCAGTCGTCCTCGAAATGCTGCGTTCACGGCGTTCTGCAGTATTTGATCGAAACGGGCGGCGATCTCTTCTTCCGTCGGCATCCGGCCCAGTTCGGCCTGCAACTCGTCAATGGCCTGTTTACGGAAAGCAGTGCCATGGGTATTGCGAAGCTCGTTACGCAATCGGCTGCGCGTGAGGTTCTCGATTTCCGGAATTTCCGTTTTCGAAATGGCCAGAATCTGGAAGATCTGGTTGTCAATCACGTCCACCTTCTTGGGCACATAATCCAGTTCCTTGACATGGCGATCGATAGCCGCCATGCGTGCCTGTACCTGATCCAACGACAGGGACACACGGTACGATTCGATATCACCCTGCGGCGGCAGAATTTCCACGCAGGGCATGCGGTCCGTGGCAGGAAACACGTTCACCAGATCGTTGTCGAGGTATCGGCCGATGTCGCTGGCCCGGTACAGCAGACCGTTCACGGCGTTACCGGCATCCCGTGTCTCGGACCGGATCACCATGTTCTGCAGGGGTTGGAATTTCCGACCGACAAATACATTTGCCGCATCGAACGCAAAACCGTTCTGGTTGACCTGGATCTGGACATCGGCGGTTTCCACGCGATGCAGGGTGGAGTACAAGGGGTCCCAGCGCCGAATTTCCACGGTCAGCTTATGCGGGAGCGTATCGAGGAACGAGGTGCGGTCCAACTGCGTTTGAATCGAGGACTGCGCCATGCTTTCACCGACGCGTTCGATGATCTTGATGGTGATCAGCGACAGAAACAGCAGGGACAGCCCCAGCTTCGGAAACACGAACGACAATGCCGTGGTCAGGAAAATCGCAACCAGGTGCGCGGCCACGCTCAAATCCAGATCGAAATCCACATCAAAGTCGAAGACGCCGTTTTCCTTGACGGTCGGCACCAGCCTGATTTTCATGTGAAAATCGGGATCAAAGAAATTCTCAATCTCGTACTCGCCATGGATATCAATCACCAATACATTGGAAAATAACGGATTGGGACCCGCATTGATTTCGGGACGCACCGAAATGCCCTTGATGATTCCGACCTGGTCGTCACCATCCATGATGGGGTAGTGAAATTCGCCCGGCTCATCGGGCTTGGGCACCGCCATCTTGAATTTGAAATCATCCCCCAGCCTGGCATAGGTTTCCGGCGGAAAGGCAAACGCCATTTTCATGCCGGGCTCCAGAAAATTCCGCGCAAGGTCGACGTCCCCGCGGTCCGGCAGCAGCGACGCCGGGTCCGGTCCGCTTTGCAGCGCCAGGTTGATGAACACGCCGATCGCCGCCGGCCTGTTTTCGTCATCGAGAAATTTACGGGTTTCGATACGCTGCAGGCTTCCGCCGCCGGACACGGCAAACGGGACGCGGCGGTCGATCTGCTCTTTCATGTCTTCGAGAATTTTCCCCTTGGAATACCCCAGCGAGACGGCTGCATCGATCAACGGGCCGGATACATCGAGCAATTCCAACTGCACGCCGATGTTGTCCAGGAGGCCGTTCTGGCGGGTATCGAACACCACGTCGAAGCGGATATGCAGATCGACAGGAAGAACATTTTCAGACAGCACCCTCGGCGGCTGCGCCAGCAAATCAATCACACTGGGGAACACTCTCAAGAGAATGTCCGCTCCCGCCGCATCGTCGGGCAGTATGGTGACGCTGAATTCATCCGCCCGGCTCGAATAGACCGTCGGGACGATATCCTGAAAAGGATGCTCCCTGCCTGCAAAGTCCGGGTGCACGGGGTAGAGTCGGCGCAACGCCAGTTCGGCAGGCGGGTGGGTCAGCGTGGCGGTACGGTAGGGGTTTCCGTTTTCATCCATGCCGCTGGATTCCGACCACCATGGGATCGACCCGGTCTCCATCGAGCAGAGCAGAAAATAGCGGATGAACTCCCCGCTCATCAGGAACTCGACATCGAATCCCGAGGTGACGTTCGATTGATCTACCATGTGTTCATGTCCTCCTCTATGGGATGCCGGCAGGCGCATATTCATCAAGAGATAGAATGGTTCTGAAGCGTCCCTTTCCCATTTTATCCGTATGGCGGACCCTCGAGGCCCATTTCGATTCAGCAGCCACCGGAAATCGGCAAGCGCCGGGGAACGCATGCGGACGCGAACAACGGTCGAGGCGGAAGGCACGCAAGCGGGTGGCAGCTTCGGGTGCTACATTTCGACCAGGGTCTTGAAGCCGCCGTAGACCATTCGCTTCATGTCGAAGGGCATCTCCGTCTCGCACATCTTTTCTTCCATTTCTTTCATGACCTTTGCGTTCACCCGATCGCGGTGCGCCCGGGACTTGAAGACGATATACGAAAACACCACCGTCTCGCCGGGCTTCAGCTTGAGCAGGCTCGAAAAGGACCTGCCCCATTTGGTCTGCAGGTCTTCGCCCACGCACTCCCTGTAATCGAGGGCGCCGTGCTTCATCCACACCTCCGCTCCCGTCCTGGCCATGCGGGCGTAGATCTTCAGGTTCTTCTTCGGGATGGGTATCACATATCCGTCGACGTAGCTCATCGGAAACCTCCTTACGATGTCGTTATGACTGCCTGGTTTGCCGCTTTCTCTGCATGGGTCGCGTCGGGGGCGCAAAAGGCCTTGTCTTTCATCATAAAAGATTGACCGTAGACCGAAATAGGGAATTGACTGATTTTATGGCTCAAAAACTATTACGGCAGGGCAGTCAGGGGCGAATGGGGGAATTGGGGCAGAATGGATTTCCGGGCAGGAAAATGGGGTCTTGCTTTTTGCCTCGACACAGAAAAGCGGCCCGAGCCCAGGAGGGCGCGTCATTTAAAATCAAGGGGTTAGCCGACGGCCGGCCGCCTCCTTTCGTTTATGCGGGACAGAGGGCTTTGCGGCCTCGCACAGGCACGCATCATGCAAAGGTTTTCTGCTGATTATCTATGCCATTTACGCCTGCAAGATACTCATGGAATGCCTGGTCCCTGCATCTGCGCTCACACCGTTGACGATCACTCCGCCCGAGGTGCGCGCAGGGGAAAATGCCATGCGGCCCGGAGTGGAAGCACCATTCTGTCGCGGTTTTTCGAATTTGCCGCCCGACAGGAATGAAGGGGAATGAAACGTGAACCCGTTGACATGCCGAATCCTGCTGACCGCCCTTCTTGTACCTGGATGGACGGCATCCTCATGGGCCGAGGGCAAGGCGGAGCAATACAGGAAGGCAACCGAATCGGCAGCGGGGTTCTGAATCTACCGATGAAGGGAAGACAACCATGATGCACAAGTGGATCACCTGCCTGCTCGTGACGGCGCTCGTGGCAGCCTGGAGCGCCGCGGCGGCGGCGCAGAACGTGCCCGAGGAGGCCAGGCGGCATATGGCGCGGGGGATTGCCGCCATCGAGATGGCAAAGTCAGCCGGGGACTATGTCCTCGCGGCACTGGAATTCGAGAAGGCGGCCAAACTGGCCCCGGACTGGCCCGAGGTTTATTACAGCCTCGGAGGCGTGCAGGCGAAAATGGGGGATCCCGCCTCCGCCGTCAAAAGCTACCAGCGCTACCTGGAGCTTGCGCCCCGATCGCCGGACGCGGAAAAGGTCCGGCAGGAGATATACAAGCTCGAATACCTGCACGATCGGCAGAAACAGGCTGCAGCGCTCGGCGGTGCGTGGAAAGCCTCCAACGGGCAGACCTTCAAACTCCTGCTGGACGGTTCGCGCCTGCAGCTGACGCGTGACGAGCAGCAGGGCGACGATATCCTCACGATTCAGTCGATGGGCACCCACACGGGCCCAATGACGGATGCGCCGCGGCTGGTTTTTTTCGGAACCCTGATCGAGGGAACGATCACGGGGATGTATGTCCAGGCGGCCGGCAGGAGCTCAGGGCATTGCGATCTGCCGGAGCGCAAGGGCACTTTCGAGGGCACGGTCGACAGCTCCGCGGGCCGGATGCGGCTCGTCTACAAGCGCGTGACGCTCGAGTACGAGATGGAGTTCAAGTCGATCCTGTCCACTGAGCTGATCTGCCGGCAGACGAACCGCAAGGAAACACCGGGCTACGTGCTGGAGTTGAAGCGGATTCCCTGAGTCACGGGCCGTGCAGATCTGCAGATCCGGGGTCTTGCTTTTTTGCCGTGGAGCATGCGCCATCAAACAGAAGGGGTTGCGGGATTTTCATTGCCCGCAGCCCCTTTTTCTTTTTGACCGGAGGCGGTCTCGCGTCGTTGCACTTGCTAAGCAGGCCGTCGCGGACGGGGCAGATAATCCTGTGCAAACGGACAGCGATGAGATAATGAACGGTCAGTTGGGAGGGTCTGTGCCCGGACGAAAAGGGCGGGCGATCACCGAGGGCTTTACGCGCCGGAAAGGAGACGTTGATCACGGACTGCAACACTGCGAGTCATGAGCGCCGCGTGTCCGATCTGCCGCTGCTGGGGCTGCTGTCGATGCTGTACTTCGCGCAGGGCCTGCCGTCCGGCTTGCTCGGCAAGGCCCTGCCGCCCCTGCTTCGCGATCAGGGCGTGTCGCTGTCCGCCATCGGGTTCACGGCGCTGCTTGCCCTTCCCTGGACCCTGAAGTTTTTGTGGGCGCCGTTCCTGGACCGTTTCTGGACGCGCCGGCGGTGGCTGCTGACGCTCAACCTGGCGACCTGCGGGCTGATGCTGCTGGTCGCCTCGCGTGATTTCGGCGACTGGGTGTCGCAGTCGTTCGCGATGCTGCTGGCCGTTCTCTTCCTGATGAACCTTGTTGCCGCGACCCAGGACATTGCAACGGACGGTCTTGCCGTAAGCCGTCTGGAACCGCGCCTGCGCGGCCTGGGCAACAGCGTGCAGGTCATCGGATACAAGATCGGCATGATCGTCGGGGGCGGCCTGTTGCTGTGGCTGGTCGCGCGCTTCGGCTGGCATCTGTCTTACTCGGCGCTGGCGCTTCTGATCGTGCCGGTCCTGCTGCCCGTCTGGTTCATGCGCGAGACGCCTGCGGCACGGCGTGGCGCCGCACAGAGTGAGGAGTGGCAAGGCTGGCACGGCTACGTGCGGTTGTTTGCCGATTTCCTGTCGAGGCCGCGCATGGGGTGGTGGATGGTCACGGTCGCGACGTTCAAGGCGGGCGACGCGCTGGCCTCGCGCATGATCGGGCCGCTGCTTTCGGATCAGGGACTGTCGCTCGCGGACATCGGGTTGCTGACCGGCGTGGTCGGCGCGACCGTGGGGCTGGCCGGCGCCCTGCTTGGCGGCCTGTTCCTGCTGCGACTGGGGCACCGCAAGGCGCTGCTGCTGTTCGGGGGGCTGCAGGCGGCGGGTTTTGTCGGGTACTGGCTCGTTGCAGGCGGTGCCTGTGACCCGTGGGTGCTGGTTGCGGTGGTCTGCACGGAGCAATTCGCCGACGGTCTCTCGACGGTGGCCCTGTTCACATCGATGATGGACGTCTGCCGCAAGCACTCCCCGGGCACCGACTACACCCTGCAGGCGGCATTGCAGGTGACGGTCTCCGGTTCCGCGGCGCTGGCCAGCGGCGTGTTTACCCAGGCCTTCGGGTACCAG
>JAFNAH010000576.1 GCA_017860075.1 Acidobacteriota bacterium
ACCGTCGAGGAGGCGCTGGCCGCCGGCGCGGTGGCGGTCTTCGACATCGACGTCCAGGGAGGCGCGCAGATCCTCGACCGCTGGCCCGGCGACGCCGTCTCGGTGCTGGTGCTCCCTCCGTCCCCCGAGGAGCTGGAGAGGCGCCTGCGCGGTCGTTCCACCGAGAGTGACGAGGCGATCCGGCTGCGCCTGGCCGCCGCGCGCACCGAGGTGGCCCGCGCCGCGGTTCGCTACGGGTACGTGATCGTGAACGACCGGCTCGAGGACGCGCTGGAGCGGCTGTCGGCGATCTCGCGGGCCGCCCGGGCGCGCCGGGCCGGGTCCTCCGACCCCGGGGCGGCCGCGATCGCCGGGGCCTGCCGCATGGAACGGGCAGACCTGTCGGCCTGGGGCGCCTGATCCGGGATCTATTTTTCGAGGGGTGTTGACACGCCTGGCCAGAGAGCGCTAGAAAGCGCGCCCCACGGACGGAGCGAATGCTCGAGAGGGCAGGTGTTCCGGGGGCGGGCGCGAGGCTGATGGCCGTTCGCGACGCACGATAGACCGCGGATATCCCTAGGGGATCTCCAAAGCGTCTGGGCCGTGGAAGGGTCGGGCAAGGGTACCCTCGAAACGGAGGATCCCGCGCTTGACACCCCGGGAACCCCGGCTATATTACGGGTCCCTGCCGCCGCTCCGGAGGCGTGCCGAACTCGTGTCGGCATTCGCTCTTGACGGCAACGGGTGGCTGATGTAAATGCCTCCCCCCTCGACGAAGCACGGTTGTCCTCGAGACTCCGAAGCTGTCCAGGGCCGGAATGCGAGACGCGATCTCGCCTGCCGGGGGCAAGGCTCGGTCTTTGAAAACTGAATAGCAAGCCTACGACGGAATGCGGATCACCGCGTTCCTTGAGTGAACAAAATAATTCGTATCACACCATGCCACGTGACTCCGAAAGGGGTCCGGGCAGGGATACAAACTCTTAATTGGAGAGTTTGATCCTGGCTCAGAACGAACGCTGGCGGCGTGCCTAACACATGCAAGTCGAACGGGAAAGCCCGCAAGGGTGAGTACGTGCCAGCAGCCGCGGTAATACAGAGGGTGCTAGCGTTGTTCGGAATTATTGGGCGTAAAGCGCGTGTAGGCGGCCGGCCAAGTCGGATGTGAAAGCCCTCGGCTCAACCGAGGAAGTGCGTTCGATACTAGCTGGCTTGAGTACCGGAGAGGGTGGTGGAATTCCCGGTGTAGAGGTGAAATTCGTAGATATCGGGAGGAACACCAGTGGCGAAGGCGACCACCTGGACGGATACTGACGCTGAGACGCGAAAGCGTGGGGAGCAAACAGGATTAGATACCCTGGTAGTCCACGCTGTAAACGATGAGCGCTAGGTGTTGCGGGTGTTGACCCCTGCAGTGCCGAAGCTAACGCATTAAGCGCTCCGCCTGGGAAGTACGGCCGCAAGGCTAAAACTCAAAGGAATTGACGGGGGCCCGCACAAGCGGTGGAGCATGTGGTTTAATTCGACGCAACGCGCAGAACCTTACCTGGTCTTGACATCCTAGGAACCCGCCAGAGATGGTGGGGTGCCCGCAAGGGAGCCTAGAGACAGGTGCTGCATGGCTGTCGTCAGCTCGTGTCGTGAGATGTTGGGTTAAGTCCCGCAACGAGCGCAACCCCTATCGTTAGTTGCCATCATTCAGTTGGGCACTCTAGCGAGACTGCCGGCGTCAAGCCGGAGGAAGGTGGGGATGACGTCAAGTCCTCATGGCCTTTATGACCAGGGCTACACACGTGCTACAATGGCCGGTACAAAGGGTTGCCAAGTCGCGAGACGGAGCTAATCCCATAAAACCGGTCTCAGTTCGGATTGGAGTCTGCAACTCGACTCCATGAAGTCGGAATCGCTAGTAATCGCGGATCAGCACGCCGCGGTGAATACGTTCCCGGGCCTTGTACACACCGCCCGTCACACCATGGGAGTCAGTTGCTCCAGAAGTGATCCCGCCAACCCGCAAGGGGGGCAGATCCCTAAGGAGTGGCTGGTAACTGGGGTGAAGTCGTAACAAGGTAGCCGTAGGGGAACCTGCGGCTGGATCACCTCCTTTCTAAGGAGACAGTGGAGGACGTCCTCGGACGTCGTGCCACCAGTCCTAGGTCAGCACCTTGCTCGAGAGAGCAGGGTGGTGTTCATCTCAGGACGCGGTTCGCATCTCGCGTAGCGCTTGCTATTCAGTTTCCAGGGACCGAGCAGTGCGGTTCGTCCGCCGCCGGTTCTTTGAAAGATCATTGCGAGCGTCGGAATCAGGTAGAGGCGCCAAATGGGCCTATAGCTCAGTTGGTCTAGAGCGCACGCCTGATAAGCGTGAGGTCGGTGGTTCAAATCCACCTAGGCCCACCAATCCATCCGGCGACCATCGCTTCGTGGGGCTGTAGCTCAGTTGGTAGAGCGCCAGCTTTGCAAGCTGGATGTCGTCGGTTCGATTCCGATCAGCTCCACCAGGCTCATACCGGGTTCCTCGGGTTCCCGGCGTCGCGGAAGTCTCGCGCCGAAGAACGAGCTCTCTGACAACCGAATACGAAGGGTAGAAATGCATCGAACAGCGAAGTCATAGAAGTGGGATCCGTGTCTCCGAAGGACCTGGATCTCGGCCTTGACCAGGCGTCGTCCGAGCGAAAGCTCGGAAGGCTCGAGTCAAGGGTGACCAAGCTACTAAGGGCGTGTGGTGGATGCCTAGGCTCCAGCAAGCGATGAAGGACGTGGGTAGCTGCGAAAAGCCACGGGGAACCGCTAACCAGGTTTTGATCCGTGGATGTCCGAATGGGGAAACCCGTAGGGGGTAATACCCCTACAGCCTGTGATGAATTCATAGTTGCAGGCGGCTAACCCGGGGAAGTGAAACATCTCAGTACCCGGAGGAAAAGAAAGCAATCAGCGATTCCGCTAGTAGCGGCGAGCGAAAGCGGAACAGCCCAAACCGGTTGGACGCGAGTCCACCCGGGGTTGAGGGACGTCATGGGGATGACCCGGGAGAAAAGGCTCGATAGGTGAACCGTCTGGAAAGTCGGATCATAGAGGGTGAAAA
Source organism: Acidobacteriota bacterium (assembly GCA_017860075.1). GTDB lineage: Bacteria > Acidobacteriota > UBA6911 > UBA6911 > UBA6911 > JACADW01. The sequence continues at coordinate 3,065 of JAFNAH010000576.1, forward strand.
TCCCGTAACCG
>JAFNAH010000577.1 GCA_017860075.1 Acidobacteriota bacterium
GAACTCGGCCGATTGGGATCGGTCCGCCTCATGGGATTACCCTCGGAGCTTGTAGCGCGCGAGGCGCGTTGTACCGTGTTGGAGGCTATCGGCAAGCGCGAGGAACTGCAGCGCGAAGCGTCCCTCATGCACTCGGCTCTCTTCAGCGGTCGCTGGACGCTAATGCAGGCCGCATGGGAGTTTCACGCGGAAGAGGCCCGGCGCTGGTCGGGTGCCGGGCCGCTTACCGAAGGCCAACAGAATTCTCTTGTACGTTCGTATGCCGCGGCGTGGATGCATGGCCACTGGCTAGCGAACCCGGAATCGAGCGGCCGCCAGATCCTGAGGATCGCTGGCCGGTCGGTACTGGTTTCGTGGACAACAAGTCCGGGCAGACTCGCTGCTGTTTTGGCCGATCCCGATTACCTTGACTCGATGTGGAATGAATCCCTCCACGGCCAGCGGGTAAAGTGCGGGCTTGTCGATGAAGGCGGGCAGATGATCATGGGCTCGTTTGACAGGAGCGGGCAGCAGGCAATTCGGACCGCGGCCGCCACGAGACTGCCTTGGACGCTGCACGTGACGAGTGCCGATCCTGGCGCCGATTCGGCGACCTTTGCGGCTCGCAGACGCATCCTGGTTTCTGCATTTGCGGTTCTGGCGCTGGTTCTGGCGGCGGGTTCCTATTTCATCCTGCGCTCCATATCTCGGGAGCGTGCTGTGTCAAGGCTGCAGTCCGAGTTTGTATCCGCAGTGACGCATGAGTTCCGAACCCCGCTCACCTCCCTGCGTCAGCTGTCGGAGATGTTGTCCAAGGGGAGGGTCCCCACCGAGGAACTGAGGCAACAATCCTATGACATCCTGGCTCGCGAGAGCGAGCGGCTGCAAAGACTCGTTGAATCCATACTGGATTTCGGACGTATCGAAGCGCGCGCCATCCAGTATCACTTACAGCCCCTTGACTTGAAAGCGCTGGTCCGTGACGTGGTAGTCGAATTCCAGGAGCATGTCGCCAATGAGGGCTATCACATCGAAGTGACTGCGGAAGAAGAGTACCCTCTCGTCCGTGCCGACCGCGAGGCGCTTGGCCTTGCTCTGTGGAACCTGCTCGACAATGCCGTGAAGTATTCTCCGGATTGCCGCGTTGTCAGTGTGGAGATGATGCGCAGCCTTGACTGTCTGGCAATCCATGTTCGGGATCGCGGTATGGGAATCCCGGCGTCGGAGCAGAAGGAGATATTTAGGAAATTCGTCCGGGGCGCCGGCTCCCGGGACGCCAACATCAAGGGGACCGGAATCGGTCTCGCCATGGCACGTCAAATTATTGAGGCGCACGACGGGGAGATCCGGTTGGAGAGTGAACTCGGCCGGGGCAGCACTTTCACTGTCCTGCTGCCGTTGGAGAGGACGGCATGAAGCGAATACTGGTGGTTGAGGACGACTCTGCAATAGCTTTCGGGTTACAGGTGGACCTGCGGAGTGAAGGCTACGACGTGGAGATAGCATCCGACGGCGAAAGGGCGCTTCAGCTGGCGCGAAGAGAGAATTTCGATTTGATACTGCTTGATGTCATGTTGCCGCGGAAGGACGGCTTCGAGGTCTGTCGAGAGTTGCGCCTCGGCGGGACGAAGACGCCGATTATCATGCTGACCGCCAAAGTCCAGGAAGCCGAGAAAGTCATGGGCCTCGAGCTGGGGGCGGATGACTATGTGACAAAGCCCTTCAGCCCCCGCGAACTCCGTGCGCGGGTTAAAGCGGCTCTCCGGCGCACTGTGGGAGACGAGTCACAGACGTATCGGTTTGGCGACCTTGAAGTGGACTTTGCGCGCGGTGAGCTTCGCCGCTGCGGCTCGCCCGTGGAACTCACGGCGCTTGAGTACAAGTTGCTGACGACATTCATCCGCAACCGGGGCAGGCTGCTAAGCCGAGGCCAGCTGCTCGACCTCGTCTGGGGGCATGAGACGTTCGTCACCGACCGGGTAGTCGACAACCACGTTGTCGCGCTGCGCAAGAAGATCGAGCAGGATCGTTCCCGGCCTCTTTACCTCCTGAGCATCCGCGGGATGGGCTACCGTTTCGATGCGTGAACCGGTCCAGGGATACATCCGTATCAGTTGCGGCGTGGGTCCGCGCCGCCGGCGCGGACATCGCGCGCTTCGTCGAAGCGCGCCCTTTCTTTTGGATGCTCTCCGGGCTTACCCCGTACACGGACAACCGCAGTGACGGCCTGCACTTGCCCGCCGGCCGCGGGGATGGTAGACTGCCGCCTCTTTTCGAGGCCTGAAGGTACTCGAGGCGGTCGCGGAGAAGGTGGGTTTCCGTTACGAGACGAAGGAATTCAACCTCAGCGGCGATCGCTATCTGCAAGCCGGCGGAGATCCCAAGGTTCCCTCCATTCCGGTCATCCACGACAGCGAAATACAGGAGCTGAGGACCTTCGACGCCATCTACCTTGGAGCGGTGGGACACCCGGATATTGCTCCGGGCATCCTGGAGAAGGGATTGCTCCTCAAGTTGCGATTCACGCTCGATCAGTACATCAATCTGCGCCCGGTGAAACTCTACCCGGGCGTCTGGACGCCTCTCAAGGACAAGGGCTCCGACGACATAGATTTCGTGGTGGTCCGTGAGAACACAGAGGGCATTTACACCGGCATGGGAGGTGTGCAGTACAAGGACACACCTCAGGAAGTCTCGACTCAGATTAATTGCACGACCAGGTTCGGCGCGGAACGGGCCATCCGCTATGCCTTCGAGTTTTGCCGGCGCCGGAACAGCCGCAAGAGGATGGTCACCCTGGTCCACAAGACCAACGTGCTGACCTACGCCGGCGACACATGGTTCAGGGCCTTCAACGAGATCGGCGAGAAGGAATACCCGGACATCAAGAGGGACTACAACCACGTCGATGCCTGCTGCATGTGGTTTGTGAAGAATCCCGAGTACTATGACGTACTGGTTACCGACAACATTTTTGGCGACATCATCACCGATCTGGCCGCCATCATCCAGGGCGGGCTTGGCGTTGCCGCCGGCGGGAACCTCAACCCCAAAGGCGTGAGCATGTACGAGCCCATGGGCGGGTCCGCCCCCAAGTACACCGGCAAGAATGTAATCAATCCCATCGCCGCTATTGCCGCTATGGCCATGCTCCTCCGAGAGACCGGGAGTCACAGTAACGACGCCCAACTGACGGAAGCCGGCAACCGGGTGGAAGCTGCGATCATGGCCGTTACCCCCATGATGAAAAGCCAGGCCGCCGGACAGATGGGCTATTCCACCACGCAGGTGGGCGACCTCGTGGTCCGGGCCGTACGCCAAAGCTGATCCGGCCCCCAACCAACCTGCATCCATTGAACGGCGCCGGCCCCGGAGATCATTCAGGTCCCGGGTGACACTGTCTCACGCCGTAATACACTCAGAATCACACTGCCCACCCGAATACTGCGTCCAGCCCTTTCGCGCTCACCTTGCGCAACAACATTCCCCGCGATACATTCGAGCTGCCGACCGTGCGGTCGGGAGCCTTGTTCGCAGAAGGAGGTCGTGCCAAACCGGTTCAGACACCGCTATCTGCAGGATATCCAGGGCAGGAGTATCGTTTCGATGCGCGAACTTCATCGAATCCTGACAATGCCACGGACAATCGCCGGACAATCAAGCCGTAGGCTCATGCGCAGGAGGGAAAACAGTATGAAGCCTGCAACGTTGTTCCTTTTGACCGGGCTGCTGTGCATGGGCCCGCCCGCAGTGTACCCGGTAAGTCAGGCAAAGGATGATCGGGCAGAAGTCGCACTTCAGGCTGCGATCAAGAAGGAGATGGTTGATGGAGACCTGAAAGGCGCGATCGAACAATACAAGAAGATCGCGCAGAGCGGCAACCGCGCGGCAGCAGCGAGAGCTCTGGTCCGCATGGGCCAGTGCCAGGAAAGGCTCGGCGAGGCCGAAGCGCGCAA
>JAFNAH010000092.1 GCA_017860075.1 Acidobacteriota bacterium
GTTCCGCCAGCCGCACCGCCTTCTCCACCGGACAGTCGAAATCGAGTTCCTCCATGGCCGAGTGAAACGCTATGCCAAGCCGGACAGCTCTGCTTCCGAGCGTCGCGGCATCCGACCTGCCGCTATCCGTTTCAGGGCAGGCTTCCTCCTGTTCCGCTTGAGCCCGCCCTTCTTCCACGACTGAGCACCCAAGTCGCACTATCCGCTCCAGTTCATCGCATTCCTTCCGGTATGCGAGCGCCCACTTCGACACCTTTCGATTCACGGGCTCCTTGCGGGCAGGCGTCTCCCGATCGAGGGCCGTGCCATCGATGAACCGCACAATGCCCTCCTCCTCCAGCGTCTTGTCCCGGAGTACTCCGGAAAGCGGCCCCAGGCGTGTCCTCGCCAGGTCGACCTTGCCCGTCTTTCCTCCGGCCGTGTACGCGGAAATAACGAGGTGGTCGCGAGCCCGGCTCCGGCCGTGTACGCGGAAATAACGAGGTGGTCGCGAGCCCGGGTGAGCGCCACATAGAGCAGGCGGACCAGTTCGGCATCCTCGCGCTTCGCGCTTTCCTCTCTCAGGCGTTCCCAGCCCGGGGTATGGATGGTCTTCCCCTCGCAGGATATCCTCAATCCAAAAGCCCTGCATCCATGCGGGTCGGACAGATACGACTCGCTCCTCGCGCGTCTCTCCATTCCCAGTCCTGCCGCGATCAAAATACGGAAATCGAGGCCCTTCGCCTTGTGGATCGACATGATCCGGACCGCATCGCTGCGTTCCTCCATCAGCCGGCTTTCCTGCTCGGCAAATGCCTCCTCGTCCATGGCCTGGAGCAATTCAACGACCTTCGAGAAGGTCCTCCCCTCCTGCAATGAGCGAAGAGTGCGGGTCAGCTTGCCGAGGTTCGCCAGGGACTGGAGCCCGCGCGACGAAAGCACCTCCCTCGCGCCTGTCTGCTTGAAGAGCAGTTCGAGCGTCTCGGAAGCGCTGCGCGCATGCCGCCCTTCGTGGAGTTCCTGCAAAACCCTGTACGGGTAGCAGAGCGGCGAGGACTCGGGCACCGCGGCTCGATAGTCGAGCGGAAGGCCGTCCATGCGTGACCGGAGCAGGTCTTCGTCGGAAAGGCCGAAGAATATCGAGCGAAGAGCGCCGTAAAGCGCCACGGAGTCGTGCGGATTGGCGATCGCCAGAAGGACAGTGATGGCGGAGGAAACCTCGCTGCGTGCGTAGTAGTACTTGCCTCCCTCCAGGACGAAAGGGATCCCCGCCTCGGTCAGTGCATCTTCCAGCACGTTTGCCCTGGTCAGGACAGGGAGCAGAACAGCGATGTCACCATAGGACGGCACATCCGACTTCCCGATGCAGGAACTTTCCACCTGCCAGTCCCGGCTGCCGCGGATCTGAGCGATGAGTCTCACGATCCGGGACGCTTCGATACGGACGAAGTCCCTTCCCGATCCCCTGATGGCACCCTCGTCGTCCCTTTCGGCGAGGATGTGAACGGCCGGACCCGGCGCCAATGCACGACGATGCCCGGCGCCGCCGAATGCGAGATAATCGGACTGATACTCTCCCTGCTCCGGGGCTTTCATCACGTCCTGGAAAGCGCTGTCCACGAACCGCAGGATGGACGGGACCGAGCGGTAGTTCCTGGTCAGCTCGAGCACCTGCAGGTGCCGACGGTTTTGGCCGGCCTCCTTCACTACGCTGTTGTAAGTCTCGATATCCGCGCCCCGAAAACGATAGATCGATTGCTTGGGATCGCCGACGATGAACAGCCGCCCCGGCCCGGGTTGCAGCCGGGAAGGGTCAGCGTCGTCAGTACCCGGCGACGAGAGAAGCAGGACCAGGTCCAGCTGAACAGCATCCGTGTCCTGAAACTCGTCGACGAGGAGAGCCTGGAAGCGGCTGTGGAATTCGCGCCTCACGGAGGGGTGGTTGACAAGCAGGTCTCGCGCTCCATACAGCAGATCGTCAAATTCGAGGAGCCCTTCTTCGCGCTTGCGGTTCTCCCATTCCGGCAGGAACCGCCGGAGCAACCATTGGACCAGGTCGTGCAGACGCACCTGCAACGGCCAGGAGTCTTTCAGTTCCTTGAAACCCTTAACCCGGGCGAGAAATTCGCGCACACGGTCCCGTGACGCGATTCCCCCGTCCCAGTTGGTTTTCGTGCCGCAGTTTCCGCCCAGTGCAGGTTCGGCGCCGGATCCGGGGTCCCTCAGCCATTCGATGGCCTCGGCCAACCTGGTTGCAAGTTTGTCCCGGGGATTCAGGATGAGAAGCGTCAGCTGGTCTCCCTCCGCCCGCAGGGTCTCCTCCATCTGCAACATCGCTTCGGTGGAGGGCGGTGGCTCGAGATTCAATCGCCTGACGTCATGCTGGTGTTTCCGCAGCGTCGCTGCCAGTTGGCCGACAGCGTCCAACGAGATCCGGGATCGCAGCGCGCGTTCGAGAGGAGGATCTCGTTCGTCAATCGCTCTCTTCAACCAGGGTTCCCAGACCTCGCGAAAGAAGAGATCGCTCTGCGACTCATCGAGGGTAGTGAAGTGGGGATCCAAGCCTCCCTCAAACGGACGCTCCTTCAAAAGCGAGGTAGCAAAGGCATGAAACGTGGAGATGGCCGCGCCGTCCAGGTCTCGAAGCGCACCCCTGGCGCGGGTTGCCGTGGCGGCCCGACGCGCAAATGCCTCGAACTTCTGCCGGAGGCGTATCTTCATCTCGCCGGCCGCTTTCTCGGTAAACGTGATGGCGGCGATATCCGACATCTTCACGGGTTCCCCACCCGGACCTCCCTGCAGCACCAGTCGCAGGATCCTCCTGACGAGCGTGCTCGTCTTGCCGGTTCCGGCAGAGGCTTCGACGACAAACGAGGTCCCGGTCTCCCTGGTCGCCCTTCTGCGATGCAGGTTGTCGCCTGTCATCATCCTTCCTCGCCCGCAGCGTCGATTTCTCGGATGCGGCCGAACCGGAGAACGTGGGGATCCGCGGCCTTCCTCTCCTCCCTGTACTGACGGTCCTTACCGCAGATACGCAGGTAGTCACAGCGATTGCACTGCCAGGCGCCGTGCAGGAGGCCGCTGGTCCGCGCAAAGAAGACGCCCCCCTCGATTCCGTCGCCCACTATCTCGAGCACCGCGGAGAGTCTCCGGCACGCTTCCTCCAGCTCGGATGCGTCGAAGGAGCGCTCGACGATCCGGCCGTCCGCAGGCTGAAGGTGCAGGAATTCCCCTTCGACACTTCTGAGTTTCTCAAATCCTGAGATTCCCGGCAGGGCGCCGCGATAGACCGGCAGCTGCAGACGTTCGCCTCCCAGGAGCGCACTTCCCTTTTTCATTGCATCGGGAAGCCTGCCAATCTTGTAGTCGACGACTCTCGCTCGCTTCACGTCCGCCGAGACGTCAACGCGATCGATGAAGCCGCGCAGCTCAAAGCGGTGCCTGCCGGCTTCAACAACAAGTCCCGGGGCGGCCTTGTCCTTCTTGAAAGGGCCGAAGGGCAATTCCGCTGCGACCGGGACGAATCCGTCGCCCGAGCGCGATTGCTCGTATTGCAGCCATTTCTCCAGGAGCGAGAACAACCGGTCGCGCTCGATCTCCCAAAGGAGGTCGGGAATGCCTGCCGGACGAGCTTTTTCGAGCGTTCGGGACGCGATCTCGAGCAACACCGCAAGCGCGCGCTCAGGGCCCTGGCCAGCGAATCCGCCTCCCGCCAGGCTCTTGACGAAGCTCTCGAGTACCTGGTGCATCGCATCCCCCCGTTCCAGCGGTCCCAGCGCCTCGGCGGCTTCGGGCTCCTCCCACAGAGCAAGCTGCATGATCCTGCGCTGGTAAAACCGATACGGGCACGTCGAGTACTCTTCGATCCTGCCTGATGAGTAAGGTCCCGCGGCCGGTCCGAACGCCGCGTGAATGTAGTCGAGCAGCGCACGGTCGGAGATGAGCCCGTCGTATCCCGTAAGTCGAGCCTGCCAGCGCATCCGGTCATACGCCAGCGGTCGCCTGAGGAGTTCCGGTTCCTCTTCCGCGAGTGCCTGGAGCGCTTCCTGCGCCTGGCCGGGAGCGGCCCGGATCAACCGCAGCCTGATTTCGGTCCGGTCCACCGCCGCAAGCCCCGGCTTTGGCGCGGGCTCTTCCAGGCTCACCGAACGGTAGCAGCGGATCGTTTCCTCGTTGAGATCGCCGAGCCTGACGGGCCGTCCGGCCAGGACGGAAGCCACTCGCATGAAGAAGTCCGACGGGATGCGTTCCCGGTCCGAGCTTTCATCCAGCCTGGAGGTGAGAAGAACCAGCCGCCTTTCCGCAGCGCGGACAGCCATGTCAAAAAGCAATCGCTCCTCGTCCACGCGCAGCCTGCGCAACGGGACCCGGTCGCCCGACCCTATCTGTGCGCGCTCCTCGTCAAGCACCAGCGGGTCCTGGCGCAGCCTGGCCGGGAATCTTGCCTCTTCGAGGTCCGGGACCAGTACGAGTGGAAATCGCAGACCGCGGGCTGCGCTGACCGACAGCAGGTTCACACCGCTCCTCAGAAACCTCCCTGCAGGACTGGCGAGCGTTCGGACGCCCTCGGCTACCGCGCCGACAAGGCGCCCGCGCGGAACGAGCGGGCCGGTGCCGGCGTGGAGGTCTACCTCGCCGAGGCCGGCGATCTGGTCCAGGACCTGCGTGAATGCCGTCCAGTCCGGCGACGCTTCGAAAATGGGGGCGAGCCTTTCCTCCAGGAAGCCGGCCCAGTCCGGCCACCGCGCTTCAGCGGGCCAACCTGACGCCGCATGCCTGACCTTTCTCCAGGCGGCACGAAGGCCGCGTGCCGACTCCAGTTTCTCTTGCAGCACCGAAAGTGGCCGGCGCGGCTCCTCGCTCTCCTCAGACCCGGACGACAACCCGGCGTGCGCGAAATCCCGCTCCAGTTCCGCAACCAGGCCGCAGGTGGCCTTATCCCAGGAATCCAGCCCCGCGAGGAAGCGGGCATCGTTGGTCAGAGCCCGCCACTCCGAGACCTCCCAAAGGTCGGCTGCCTCGCCTGAGAGAGAAGCGGCGACGAGTTCCATTGCCCCCAGAATCGATCTGCGTGCGAAGTCCTCGGACTCCAGCTTCGCGAGGGCCAGGACTGCCCTGCTCAGCGGCCGGTGCTCGAACGGCATGCCTCCGTGAATGTAGTAAGGAATGCCGAGCAGGCGCAGCGTCTCGACGATGACCGGCAGGTCATCGTCCGGATGGCGGAGCACGACAGCCGCATCACTGAATCGTCCAATGGTCCCGTCTGCGAGCGCCCGGACGAGTTCGCGCGCTATCTCCAATGCGACACGAGAATCACCCGGGGCCGAAACCATGCACACCGATCCATCCCCCTCCGCGCTGGCGCCGGGGGTCGCTCCGGTTCTGAATCCGCAATCCTCAGAAGACAGACGGAACAGGTCAGCGCTCCGAGCGGGGCCCTCAAGACGGACGGGCGCGACTCCGAGTTCATGCGTGCGCGCATTCAGAAAGCGGGATGCGAAAGCGGAGATGCCCTCGTTTACGAAGGGGATGTAGTAGGTCAACTCCAGATGGTCCTTCAACGCGGAGAGGAGATCGGCCTGCTGACCCGTTACGTCGTAGATCCCGTAAATCATCATGGCATCGCTGCCCAGCATCGCCGCCGCCTGCGATGTGCTGCCGAGAGAATCCCGGAAATCATCATCCACTTCTCTGAAGCTCCGGGTCTTCCCGCGGAAACGGCGATACAGGGAGGCTACCCCTTCGAGATGCTGCCGGCGATCAGGTGCGATCAAGCGCGCGGAGAGCATCGATCGTTCGAACATAGCAGGGTCAACTCCCGCATCGCGCAGGTCACGGAACGTGCCGAGGAGGGCGTCGCGGAACCCGGCATAGCCGGCCACGTTTTGGAACGCCTCGGGCACCCCCGACGCAAGGACACTCTCCAGGATCAGCGACGCCCCCAGGCGGGGCAGGCGGGGCTTGGCCTTGGCGGGCGCCGCCGGCTTGCCGAGGCGCGACACCAGATCCAGGAACGTGTGGAAACGGAGGTTGGCTACTCCATACCCTGTCGCAGTGATGCGGTGCTTGAGATGCGACGCCAGGATGTTGGATCCCACCAGGACATTAACGCACGCGAGAGGATCTCCGCGCTGCAGTCTCCGGACATCTTCAATAAAGGCGGATTCCAGGGCGGCGAAAGGGCCGGTGAGGACACGGTGGGCCATCGCCCACTAGTTTGCACTATCGAAACTACACATGAAAGTATTAGAAGCCGGCGAGTGCAGCAGACGGCCGAATACCTGAGGCTGATGTCGGTTGTCTGAGCGCAAAGAATCTTCGTTGCCGGGATTGCAGTCCGTATCGGCGTTCGAAACCACCAGGGAACGGGCCTTACGCGAGGCTTACTCCGGGTCGATAGCGTCTGCGATGGCGACCCCGATTCCGATTCCGATCCCGAACGCAGCCGGGGACATGCCCAAAGCGCAGGGGGTCGCTCCCGCATTCCAAACGTCCGAGTCAGGTGGGCAGGGCAAGTGGCCTCGGACTTCCGACGGCGTTTGTGCTACATTTCTACAGTTTTGCCTATTGCTATCGTGCAGTCAAACGGAGCGTCTATGCCATCGAGTCGTCGATATTCAGCGCTTACCCTGATCCGGAGGGTCGCGGTGACGGGACGCCCGGGTTGGAGAAGGCAGCCGATTACATCGCCGCCCGATTCAAGGATTCCGGTCTCCTTCCCGCAGGAGACGCAGGGACTTATTTTCAGAGCTTCCAGGCCCCGGTCGGCAGCCAGTTGGGGACCGAAAGCAGGCTAACGTTCAAGATCGGCCAGGAAACAATCGAGGCCAGACCCAATATCGATTTCGTTCCCTTCGCGGCGGCGGACAAGGAAAAGGCGCACGTCAGCGGTCAGCTTGTTTTTGTGGGGTACGGGATCGCGGCTGAGGAATACAAGTACGACGACTACAAGGACCTCGATGTCACGGACAAGGTCGTCCTGCTGCTCACGCACGAGCCCAGAGAGAACGACCCGACCAGCCCGTTCGAGGGCACTGAGCTGACAATGCACGGGCACGACCGTACCAAGACCATGAACGCGAAGTACCGAAGCGCACGTGCCGTGCTGATCGTTGAGGACCCGGCTAACCACGACAGCGGACAGGAGAACCTGAATGACCCGTCGCTGGCCGGCCAGGTGGAGGAACTGGGCATCAACGCCGTTAGGATCAGCCGTTCGCTCGCGCAGCGACTGCTGGACACGCAGCAGAGGGATCTGCTGGGCATCCAGAAGCAGATCGACGGGAAAATGGCCCCCCGGAGTTTCCCGCTCTCGAACGTTACGGCCGACGTTTACGTCGACGCCACGCGGGTTCTCAAGACGGTGCGCAATGTTGTCGGTCTCCTGCCCGGCACGGATGCCGCGGCCGCCGACGAAACCGTGGTCATCGGGGCGCACTACGACCACCTGGGCAAGGGCGGTCGAAGCTCGATGGACTCGAAATCAATCGGTGAAATCCATAACGGAGCGGATGACAACGCCAGCGGCGTGGCCGGGGTGCTGGAACTGGCAGCGGCCTTCGCCAGGGATCCCGGGCCGCGCAGACGCGGCTACCTGTTCATCGCCTTCGCCGCCGAGGAGATTGGCTTGAACGGTTCGGCGTATTGGGCTTCGCACCCGACGAGACCGATCGACAAGGTGATCGCCATGCTGAACATGGACATGATCGGGCGCGTGCGTGACAACCAGATTATCCTCGGGGGAATCGG
>JAFNAH010000093.1 GCA_017860075.1 Acidobacteriota bacterium
ACTGATGATCTTGCCGAAGGCGCCGCCGATGATGATGCCGACGGCCATATCGAGCACGTTCCCTTTCATCGCGAACTCTTTGAACTCCTTGAGCATGGCTTGTCCTCCCTGTCAGTTAAGAGTTGTCATCCTTCAGCATTCAGCTTTCAGGTGTCAGTATAGAGCTGAAAGCTGAATGCCGAGAGCTGAAACCTGAAGTCCCTGCCGCTTGAGCGCCTCGCCTGCCCCGCTTTCCGCTTCTCGGCTGTCGACCAGGAACAAGCGGCATTGCGGCTCTATCTCAGATACTTGTCGATGGGAGGGTTCACCAGTTCCTGGATTGCCGGTTGATTCAGGTTATCGGCGGTCACTGCGGTGGCTCCCGTATCGATTCGTTTCGGCGGGACCGTGCCGTGGAGGCGATCGACGATCGTCTTGACACCCAGGTAACCCATGCGGAACGGGTTCTGGAGAATCAGGCCCTTGGACCTGGCCCCCTGTACCGCACCGACGGTCCCGGATTCATTGCTGCAGAAGATTCCCGCAAGGTCCGGGTGCGCTGTCAGGATATCCTCGGCCACCGCCAGGGACTTGGCTCTGTCGGCCATACCGTACCGGAAGGCCGCGATCTTCAACTGAGGGAACTTGAGGGTGACGGTGTCGCGGAACCCGTTCTCGCGCTCGGTAGTGGATACGCTCCCCGGAATGGTCCCGATCACGGCGATCTCTCCACCGGCGGGAAGGATTGCGCCAAGGCGTTCGGCCGCGAGCGCGCCTCCCTTGTAGTTGTCCGTGGAAACGTATGACAAGTACTTGTCGGTATTGATCCCGGAATCGAAGATGGTCACCAATATCGACGCCTGTGACTTCGGCACGACCGCGATGACCGGTCTGTCCTTTCTTCCGCAGGAGGCCGCAACCGACAGAAGGAGCACCAAGCTGATCCCGAGGGCTTTCCTGATACTCATATCAATGGGGCTCCGCCAGAGGGTCTCTTATAGCACAGAAGCAGCACAATCGACCACGCATCCAAGGCACGGCTCCTCCGGCCTGCCAGGTACGATGTGACCATCGGAAGGTGCTCCCAGGGCCGGAGTCGGCATCGGGATCCCGGTCGGTATCGGCGTCGACCGGCATCTATAGTCTCCATCCGGTAATCCGTATTCTGATCAGGGTTTCGATATGCGATGCCGATTGCGATCCCGATTCCGACGCCGACAGCGGGACTTCCTCGCGCTACCCGACGTTCGCCTGGACGGCAGAGCGCTTCATGCTCCCACGGCTGGAGACCCGGGGTCTTGCCAGATGCACGGACATCGTGAGAGAGTAGTGTCATGCGGTTCGCCGGCAGGCCATAGCCTGCGACTTTCAATTCGGGGAGAAGTCGACTATGAAAAGCTTGTGCTGGCTGTTAATTGCGCTGGCAACGCTCGCGTTTGCCGTCGGGGCGATTCTCGCCTTCGCCGGCAGGACTTTCATGCTGGAGCCGCCAGGATACTGGCGCGGCGCCGTGGGCTTCCTGCTTTTTGCGATCGCCCTGCGGATGATGGAAAACCGAAAGTAGTGTCCTCGAGTGCATCCCTTTGGGCGGAATGCACTCGAGAACCGCGGGCAGGAGCATCCGGAAGGAGTCACGCGGACCCCCTTCTGCTGCCTGCCCATAACTCATCAGGTCATGCGCCGGACTTGATGCGCATGTTGTAGAACGAACGCCTCAGGAAAACGATCCCGACCAGGAAGAAAACGGCCGCGAGCACGTAGGTCGTCACCGGGCCGGCGTCCGCGGTCATTTTCACGGCCAGCTCCACGGCGAGAAGCCCGAAGAGCGTCGTGAACTTGATGACCGGGTTCATCGCGACCGACGAAGTGTCTTTGAACGGATCTCCGACGGTATCGCCAATCACCGTAGCCGCGTGTAGCGCGGTTCCCTTCTCCTTCAGGTCAACCTCAACCACCTTCTTCGCGTTGTCCCAGGCGCCGCCGGCATTCGCCATGAAGATCGCCTGGAAGAGCCCGAAGAGCGCAATCGAAATCAGGTAACCGATGAAGAAATAGGGTTCCACGAACGCAAAGGCCAGGGTCGAGAAGAAGACGGTCAGGAAGATGTTGAACATCCCCTTCTGCGCGTACTGGGTGCAGATCTCCACTACCCTCTTGCTGTCGGTCACCGAGGCCTTTTCTACTCCTTCCAGCTTGATGTTCGCCTTGATGAACTCCACGGCGCGGTAGGCCCCGGTTGTTACCGCCTGGGTTGCAGCGCCTGTGAACCAGTAGATCATTGCGCCACCCGTGATCATGCCGAGCAGGAACGGGGGATGGAGCAGCGACAGTTTGTCCAGGTTCTCCCGCAGACCTGATGTCAGCAATACTATGATGGAGAAGATCATCGTGGTGGCGCCGACGACCGCCGTCCCTATGAGAACCGGTTTTGCCGTCGCCTTGAATGTGTTGCCCGCACCGTCGTTTTCCTCCAGCAGGTCTTTCGCGCGGTCGAACCTCACGTCGGTGCCGAATTCCTTCTTGATCTCTTTCTCGATACCCGGGATCTGCTCGATTACCGAAAGCTCGTACACGGACTGAGCGTTGTCTGTCACCGGGCCATAGGAGTCGACCGCGATGGTGACCGGTCCCATGCCCAGGAAACCGAATGCCACGAGGCCGAACGCGAACACAGCCGGGGCCAGCATCAGGGCGCCGAGCCCTTGCGTGCTCACCAGGTACGCGATCGCCATGAGCGCCATGATCGCCATCCCGAGCCAGTAGGCGCTAAAGTTGCCGGCCACGAATCCCGAGAGGATGTCGAGCGAGGCCCCGCCCTCCCGTGCCGAAGTCACGACCTCGCGCACGTGGGCGGATTCGGTGGAGGTAAAGACCTTCACGAGCTCCGGAATGATCGCGCCTGCCAGGGTGCCGCAGGTGATCACTGTCGACAGCTTCCACCAGAGCGTCCCATCACCGAGACCGCTGATCAGCAGGTAGGAAACCAGGTAGGTCAGACCTACCGAAACGAAAGAGGTAATCCAGACCAGGGTGGTCAGCGGGCTCTCGAAGTTCATTCTCTCGGCGTGCCCGAAACGTATCTTGCTGATCGTGCTATTCACGAGGTAAGCGAGGCTGCTTGCGATAATCATCATGACGCGCATCACGAAGATCCAGACCAGGAGCTGGACTTGGGTGACTTGCTGGGGCACGGCCAGAAGAATGAAGGTGATCAGTGCAACACCTGTCACCCCATATGTCTCAAAGCCGTCGGCGCTCGGGCCGACGGAGTCGCCGGCGTTATCGCCCGTACAGTCGGCGATCACTCCCGGGTTGCGCGCATCGTCCTCCTTTATCTTGAAGACGATCTTCATGAGATCGGAACCGATGTCGGCGATCTTGGTAAAGATGCCGCCGGCGATTCGGAGGGCCGCCGCCCCCAGCGATTCGCCGATGGCAAAGCCGATGAAGCATGGACCGGCATAGTCCCCCGGGATGAACAGGAGGATGCACAGCATCATGAACAGCTCTACGCTGATGAGGAGCATCCCGATGCTCATACCGGCCTTGAGCGGGATGGCGGAGATGGGGTAGGGCTTGCCCTCGAGGCTGGCATGAGCCGTCCGCGAGTTGGCGAAGGTGTTGATCCTGATGCCGAACCACGCCACGCCGTAACTGCCGCCGATGCCGATGAGGCTGAACACCAGGATGATGACGACTTTAACAGGCTCGAAGCGCTGCAGGAACCCGAAGTAGACGGCGATGATGATGCCGATGAAAATTTCCAGGATCAGGAGCAGCTTTCCCTGCTGAATCAGGTAGGTCTTGCAGGTCTCGTAAATGAGGTCGGAGATCTCACGCATCGAGCGATGGACCGGCAGTTTCTTGAGCTCGATGTAGATCACGAGCCCGAAAAGTAAACCCAGCAGGCAGACACCAAGTCCCACGAACAGGAGCGTTCTGGCATTGATGCCCCCGAAGGAAACCTGACTCAGGTCAGGAAGCACAAGACTGGCTTCCCCACCGCCGTGATGGACGGCGGCAGGCTGAGCTTGCTGCGCCGTATCGGGAACCTGCGCGGCCGCCGTGAGCGGCATCATGATGCTCAAGGTAACCAACAGAAGAGCCGCCGAGACAGGGCGGAGGCTCGGCCGGTTGGAGCGGCAGTGAATGAATCTTGACGGATAAGTCATCTGGTTTGTCTCCTCTTAGCAGCCAGGCTTTCGAAGCAACCCACTTCACTCGCGTTCAGTCGCCCAGGCCTGACCTCCTGAAGCTTCGTCGCACAAGGAAGAAGCGATAAATGCTGTAGACCACGAACATCGCGCCGCACACCAAGATGCTCTGCCGGTGCAGGCGTTTCCAGTACAGGTATATGAGGACAACCCCGGCCACCAGATAAACCAGCGAGGGCGCCTGTTGAAGCCACATCAACCAGGCCCTGCCGCGGGTACCGGAGTGCTCCCGGTCAGAAGGAACTGTGCTACCGGACGAAGCCATTACACGCTCCCCCTGATCCCTCCCGAAAAACCGCGCATTATACCCTCGATGGTCCGCAGATGGGAACGGAAAACAATTCTCAGGCGGGAAAAACCAGCCGGCAGACTACGATCGAGGCCGCAAGGCTTGCGATGTCAGCGCTCAGGCCGGCAAGAACGGCATGCCTGGTCTTCCTGATTCCGACGGAGCCGAAATAAACGGCCAGGACGTAGAACGTGGTCTCCGTGCTGCCATACGCGGTCGCAGCGAGCCGCGCGATAAACGAATCAGGGCCGTGCGTCTTGATCAGTTCGGCTACGATTCCCATGGATCCGCTGCCGGACAGCGGCCTCATAATCGCAAGCGGCAGGATTTCCGCCGGCGCCCCCACCGCCCTCAGGAGAGGATCCAGCCAGCCGGACAGCAGGTCGATGGCACCTGCACCGCGCAGCATGCCCACCGCCACCAGTATCGCCACGAGGTAGGGAATTACCCGCACTGCAACCTGGAATCCCTCCTTCGCACCTTCGACGAAGCATTCGTATACCTTGACGCCCCGCAAAAGCCCGTACAGGGGGATCCCGACGAGGAGCAAGGGTATCGCCCAGACCGAGACCAGGTGAATGACATGCTGGATCATGACGATGCCCCTCCCGATTCCCTGGGCGGAACCGCGAAGACCGGGAGCCGCTCGAGGAGTTTCGCCGCGATGACGCCTGCGAAAACGGCAGCAGTCGAGGCGGCGATGGTGGTGCCGATGATCGCGGTGGGTTCTTTCGATCCCGCGGACGCCAGGAGGCTGATCATGGACGCGGGAATGAGCTGCAGGCCGGCAGTGTTCACCGCCAGAAAGGTGCACATCGAGTTCGTGGCAACGCCCGGACTGCGGTTCAGTTTCTGGAGATCCTCCATCGCCTTGAGGCCGAGCGGAGTGGCGGCATTGCTGAGGCCGAGCATGTTGGCCGCGATGTTCATCATCATGCTCGCTATCGCAGGATGGTCGCGCGGAATCTCGGGGAACACCCTGCGCAGGACAGGAGCGATTCCCCTGGCCAGCAGCTTCATCAGGCCCGCCTCGTCGGCGATCTTGACGATCCCGAGCCAGAGCGCCATGACTCCGACCAGGCCGATGGCGATCGTGACTGCAGCCCCGGCGGAATCCAGGCCGGCTTTGGTTACCTCCTCGATTTTGCCGTTGATTCCACCAAGCAGGACGGCAACAATGATCAGGCCAAACCAGATGTAATTGAGCACGGAAAAGCTCCCTCCAGGGATTCGGCGTACCTGCCACGTGTCAGCCGAAGCGGCTGCGCCCGGACGGTCCGCCTGGTAAAGGCTGCGGAATGGACATCCCCACGTTTTTCCCTCAGGCGCTGCGCCCGGGTGACACCATCGGGATCATAGCGCCGGCCGGCCCGGTGCATGAGCGCGAAGCCGTCGAGCCGGCACTGGCATTGTTGAAAGACTGGGGTTTCCGGGTGCGCTTCGACGACCGGATCTTCGATTCATTCCGCTACCTCGCAGGGCAGGATTCGGCCCGGGCGGAGGAACTGATGCGTTTCTTCGAGGATCCTTCGATCCGGGGCGTCATCGCCTTGCGCGGCGGATTCGGTTGTGCCCGGATCATCCGGCTCCTGGATGAGCACCGGCTTCGGCACAACTGCAAACTCTTCATGGGCTTCAGCGACCTGACAACGCTGCACATGTACTTCCGGCGGCGCTTCGGCTGGGTCACGATCCACGGCCCCATGGCGACAACCTTGAGCCGTGATGCGCTTACGCCAGAAGCTGAAAGACACATGCTTTCGCTGTGGACCGACCCGCAGTATCGCCCGACTCTGAGCTTCGCGCAACTCGAATCATGGGTCCCGGGGTTCGCCGAGGGGAGGCTTGTCGGGGGATGCCTCTCGATCCTCGTCGCGAGCCTGGGAACGAGTTACGAGTTCAGGAGCGAAGGAAAGATCCTGTTCCTCGAAGATCGTGGCGAGGCGCCCTACCGGATCGACCGCATGATCACGCAACTCCGATCAGCCGGCAAATTCGATGATGTCGCCGGCATTTTGCTCGGCCGATTCGCAGATTGCGAGCCGGATGAGGACGGCTATTCGAGCGAAGATGTCCTCCGCGACCTGGTCAACGACCTGGGCGTGCCCGTTCTGGCAAACTTCCCCGGCGGCCATGGGATCGACAACTGGGCGCTCCCGCTCGGCCTCCCGATCCAGATGGATGCAGACCAGAAGCGCATCCAATTCCTTGAATCTGCAGTTCTTCCCGGCTAGCAGAGCGCTGATGGATGCAGACCAGAAGCGCATCCAATTCCTTGAATCTGCAGTTCTTCCCGGCTAGCAGAGCACTGCCGTCCGCCCGTTACAGGATCCGGACATCCTAAAGTGAGCATAAAGTGGGCTTTACACTGATCGTTAAACCTGCTAGTCTTCTGATTTCAGGTTATTTCATTGACTCTTCAGCCTGTTGTACTATCTAAGTCATTTTATTTCAAAAGTTAGAGAGTTCATCGGCCATGAACCTTCAGTGCGCACTGTCAAAGTTTCTGAAAACCGGTTCCATTTTCTATAGGAAGCGGGCCGATTGCTTCCATCAGAACCAGATTGTTCGTGATGCCTGGTTGCGTCTCGCTAACGACATGGAACTCCAGGCTTCCAGCTTGAAGAATCTGCCTCCGGCTTTCTGGAACGAGCTGGAAACCGACCGGCGGGACCTGATCGAGAGCGTAGGAAGCGGCTTCCCCGTCAAGGCCGACTCACGGCCCTGCGAGACTGTTTCACTTCAAGAGTCGATCGGCCGGAGCCTCTCCCTCGAAGAACCCGCGGTCCTGAGGATCTACGCGCCGCTGATCCGCCGTCTCCGCACAGCCTGGACAAACCGTGCGCTGGACTTCTACGTGATCGTGAAATCCCACGTTGCCGGTCTGATGAGGCTCGTGCAGACCTACTGCGGAGATCCTGCCCTGATACAGCGGGCTACCAGCCTCCTGGAGAATTTCGAAAAAGAGGCTCAGGAGCCGGAATTTATTGAGAAAACTGCAGTTGTAGGAAGCAAGAAATCCCGGAAGAGAGGCGCAACCGCCCCCGCGCACAAGTCCAGTACCAAAACCGTCCGAAAGCAGGCCCGGAGAGCCCCGACCCGCCCCCTCGCCAGTCGCTCACGGTCCGTCACCAAGACCGCCAAACCCCTGGTGCGCAAGATCCGGATAAGCTCAAGAAGAGCCAGGCGCTGACGCCGGCCGGGCCATCCCCGACAAGTTGATTTTTCAGCCCCCGGGACTCATACTTTCATCAGAGACGCGGATGGGGAGTGGAGTTGCAGATCACCCGTCTGCGAACCCTGAGGAGACCCCTTGACAAGAGAACCTAACTGGCCCAATCCCGACGAACTTCGTAGAGACATGGAGGAGTTTTTCTCGCACAAGTACGGCGATCGCGTGCGCCTCGGAGTCTTGACCGCCCAGCCTGAGCAGGCCAGAACCGCGGACGAAGGCGACCCCACACAGGAAGCCCCGCTCGACTTGAAGTTCGATTATCTTCCCCGGGACATCAAGAGCTACCTCGACAGGTACGTCATCAGGCAAGACGAGGCCAAAAAGGTATTGGCCACAGCCATTTGCGACCACTACAACCACATCAAGCGGTGTTCGGCGAAGGGCCCCTGCAAGGAGTACTCCAAGCAGAACATCATTATGCTTGGTCCCACGGGGGTCGGCAAAACCTACCTGGTGCGGACTATCGCCGAGTTGATTGGCGTCCCGTTCGTCAAGGCAGACGCGACCAAGTTCTCCGAAACCGGCTATGTCGGAGGGGACGTTGAGGACCTGGTCAGGGAACTGGTGCACAAGGCGGACGGGAATATCCGGCTTGCAGAGTACGGGATCATCTATCTCGACGAAATCGACAAGATCGCCACGCCAAACAATATCATCGGCCGGGACGTGAGCGGCGGTGGCGTCCAGCGCGGGTTACTCAAGCTCATGGAGGAGACCGAGGTCAGCCTGCGAACGCCGTTCGATCTCGCCTCGCAGCTTCAGGCAGCACTCGAGTTCCAGAGCAAGGGAAAAGTCAGCCGCCAGCTCATCAACACCCGGCATATCCTCTTTATCGTGTCAGGGGCGTTCAACGGTCTGGCGGAGATCGTGCGCCGCCGGCT
>JAFNAH010000578.1 GCA_017860075.1 Acidobacteriota bacterium
CGAATAGGGGTACCTGATTGCGACCGCGATTCCGATTCTGACAGCGACGGTCCTTCGCGATTGCGCTAATTAGCGCCGCCATCCCGCTCCTTGATAGTCAGTATCTGTCGGGATCGCACCTTCGTGATTTTCTGCACTGTCCCCGAGGGCCATCGGACCTCCAGCTCGTCAACCACCGCGACGGCACCTAATCCAAAAATCGCGCGCGGGTCATTGCTAGAGCAAAAACCGCCGCTCTGATGCACCTCCTGCATTTGTTCCAGTCCTCCCGCGCGCACTATCACCCTGGCACCGAGCCCCTCGCGGTTGCTGCGCGTTCCTATGAGCCGCACGGTGATCCACTGGGCTTCCTTCGGTGAGTCACATCGGAGCAACCACGGGGTCGAATCCAGATTGCTGATCACGACATCCAGGTCGCCGTCGTTGTCCAGGTCCCCGAAGGCTGCAGCCCGTCCCAGTTCTTTTCGGAGGAGGTCACTGCCGAGCGAGGCAGTCACTTCGCTGAACTTTCCATTCTGCAAGTTTCGAAACACCTGCGGGTGCTGCTTGAACCCGGCGTCCATGTTCCACTGGTCCGCCTCTGGATACACATGACCGTTGACAATGAAGAGGTCGGGCCAGCCATCCAGATCGTAATCTACGAATTTCGTAGCCCACGTCAACATGGGCCATGTGGCAGCACGCATGCCGCCCTCTTCGGTTATATCCTTGAAGATACCGTTGCCCATGTTCTTGAACAGCGTGCTGTAATCATCGGCAAAATTGCCTATAAAGACGTCGAGCAGGCCATCATGGTCGTAGTCGCCGAAATCGGCACCCATTCCAGCCTGCTCCAACCCATCGCGACTGTAAGCACAGCCCGCGAGGGCTCCTGTCTCCTCGAAGGTTCCGTCCCTGCGGTTGCGAAAGAGCAGGTTCGGCGTGCTGTCGTCGGTCACGAAGAGGTCGGGCCAGCCATCATTGTCAACATCCACCCAGAGGGGTGTGAAGCTGTAGTATTTCGGCACGTCAGGGCCCATGGCCTTTTCAGTTACATCGGTGAACGTCCCGTCCCCATTGTTGTGGTACAGGATGCCCGAGAGAGGCTTCAGCCCTCTTGGTCCGCAATAGACCGGGACACCTCCGTACCGGCAATACGATGCATCCCCCTTCTTGGGAACTTCACCCCGTTTGAAGTCTATGTAACGCGCTACATACAGGTCCAGGCGTCCATCGCGGTCGTAGTCTCCCCATGCGGCTCCCGTGCTCCAACTGCCTGCTGCGACGCCTGCCTTAGAGGTTACGTCGGCAAAGGTCCCGTCGCAGTTATTGTGATAAAGCGTGTTTTGGCCGTAGTACGTCACGTACAGGTCAACGCAACCGTCGTTGTCGTAGTCGGCAGCGGCAGCACCGGTCCCCCATCCCCAGGCCCCCAACCCGGCTGCCTCGGTTACATCTGTGAAAGTGCCGTCCCGATTGTTTCGAAACAGCTTGTTGCGATGAGGGCGAGGGATCTGAGGATTCTCCAGCTCCTCGAAGGTGGCGCCGCTGACCAGGAAGATATCGAGCCGGCCGTCACCGTCGTAATCAAAGACGCCCGCGCCGCCGCCCTTCGATTCGAGGATGTATTCTTTCTGGGGCCTGCCTGCGACGTGACGAAAACTGCTTATGCCGGCGGCTCTGCTGACTTCCACGAAACGCGTCTGCACACCGGATGTGGGGGACTGGCCAGCATGGGGAGCAACGGCGAGTGCCAACCAGGCCACAGTGGACAGGATTATCACGCCACCGCAATATTTCATGGGTTAGGCCCCTGGGAACCGGACCCCGCCAAGGTTCGCTTGTCTTCTTCATGCTGTTTGCGTTGCAGCGTCCGGAACTGCTCCAGCGTACGCTCAGCATCTTCTTGCATGCCCAATCGACTGTAGACCTGGCTTAGCAGATAGTAAGAGCTCAGGTACTCCGGATCGGCTTTGATGGCCGCTTCCAGCTGCTCACGCGCCAGACCGTCGCGGGAGCTCTCGCAGTAGACCCGCGCAAGCTCGTACCGTGCAGGAGCAAAGGAGCCCTTGATTTCCACGGCCTGCTTCAAATGCTCCTCTCCGGGTCCCTTCTGTCCGAGGTTAGAGAGAGCCAGGCCGAAATGAAAATGATAAAGGTACTTGTCCGGGTCAAGGCGAACGGCTTCTGCAGAGGGCGCCAACGCCAGCTCCGGCTTGCCCAGCCTGGTCAGCGCATTCCCTCTGAAATCGTGTGCCTGGTCGAGGAGCTTGACGACATCCTGATTCCGACCCTCCAGCTGAAGGATATTCGCAAGGGCAAGCAAGGCAGGCTCACCTCCGCCCCCGGCCACAGCCCGCTCGGCGAGTTCTCTGGCTTCTTCGTGGAGGCCCCGCTGCAATTGACATTGTGCGAGTAACAGGAGGACATCCTGATCCTGAGGTTTCTGTTGCAGAAGAGTCTGAAAACACCGGGCCGCGCCGTCGAACTGCTGGCGCTTCAGGAGAAGGATTCCAAGATTGTACAGCGTATCGGGCAGACCAGGGTGGAGTTCAAGAGCAGTTCCATAACCTGTGATGGCTTTTTCTGCCAAACCAAGCTGTGCATAGGAGTCAGCGAGCAAAGTCCAAGCGGCTGCTGATTTCGGGGCCCGAGCCACAGCCTCCTCCAGGAAGCGTTGTGCCCGCTCGGGGTCGTGATTCTGCAGGTATGTCCTGCCTCTTTCAACGAGTTCCGAAACCGGCATGGAACTCACGGGCGCCTGCTGTGCCAGGCCTGGGCCAGCCAAGGTTAGCAGGACAATGAAGCCGACCGGCAAAAGGCTGCTCCGCTCCCGTCGCTCACGCACCGGCATCAGTTCTCCTTGATCGTCAGGTCCTGGTCCGCCGCGAGGTCGCTCAAGACCTGCTTGTTGCCACTGGGCCACGTGATCTGGAGTTCCTTCACGGATGTCTCCCGACCGAGCCCAAAATGGACACGTATGTCGGACGAGCAGCCGTACCCGACCGCCGTGTTTGCATGGTCGTATCGGGCGCCGGATGCCGTCACGATCTTGATCCTGGCGCCGGCGCCATCCCGGTTGCTCTTAGTGCCTACAAGCCGAACCCGCAGCCAGTGATTCGAAGCCGGACTCACGTTCTTCCAGACCTCCAGGGGGCCGTTCAGAGCAGTCACAACCGCGTCGATGCGGCCGTCGTTGTCCAGGTCGCCGAAGGCTGCGCCGCGATGCACCGCCTTTCGCTCGAAGTCCTGTCCTGCGGTGGGGTTTGCATCTGCAAACCGGCCATTCTTCATGTTTACGAATACTGCGTTTGATTGTGGAACCCGCGGGCCGAAATATCCTTCTGCGTCCATAACGTCGCCGCAGGCCGCAAACAGATCCTTCCAGCCGTCGTTGTTGAAGTCCACGATCCCGTTGCCCCAGCCCGACTTTCGCAGCGCGATGGACGCCAGTGCTGAGTTGAAGGTGCGCTCTTCGAAACCCATTCCACCGTTGTTGCGATAGAGGGGCATGGTCTCACCCACCAGCGCGGTCTCGAAAATGTCAGGGAGGCCGTCGTTGTCTACGTCGCGCGCATCCGCGCCCATGCCTGAGACAGCCCTGCCGGCGTCCGTGTAGGCGACGAAACTGGCTTCGCCCACTTCCTTAAAGGTGCCGTTGCGCTGATTGTGGAACAAGCTGTTCGGAAGCGTGTCATTCGCCACGAAAACATCCACCCACCCGTCATCGTCGAAATCGGCGATCCCGAGCCCCATGCCCTTGCCGATTGCCTGCCTTACGCCGGAAGCGACTGAGACATCCGTGAAGGTGCCGTCATGGTTGTTGTGAAAAAGAGAGTTGGGCAACCCCTTGTAGAGTCTTGGATGGCAGTAATCCGGCAGACCGTTTGTGGGGCAGATCGGTTCAGTCACCGGGTCCCACACACAATAGTTGGAGACGAAGAGGTCCAGCCAGCCATCCCGATCGTAGTCGATCCACGCTGCGCTCACCGCCCACAAGGTGCCGTAGTCCGGATCAGGCTTCGCGAGCCCGGCCTTCGCGGTTACGTCTGCGAAGGTCCCGTCTCCGGTGTTGCGATACAGGATGTTCTCGCGCAGACCGGCGACAAAGATGTCGGCCCGGCCGTCGTTATCGTAGTCTCCGATCACGACGCCTAGGTTGTACCCGCGGCCTTTGACCCCCGCCTTCTCCGTCACGTCCAGGAATGTACCGTCGCCGTTATTCCTGAAGAGCCGGTTAAAGTAGCGTTCGTCATTCTTCTCCA
>JAFNAH010000579.1 GCA_017860075.1 Acidobacteriota bacterium
GGAATTCCGGCGAGCGAGGAGGCGGTGAAGATGAAGAACAGCAGGATCATGAACATGATCGTGCTGGGGGCGGTGCTGGAGCGGACCCACGTCGTGGAGCCGGAATCGGTCCTGAGCGCCCTGAAGAAGGTGCTGCCGGAGAGGTATCATCATCTGCTGCCGCTGAACGAGCAGGCCATCCGGCGGGGCATGGAGCTCGCAGGGGCCCTGGAAGCCGTCTGAACGAAAGGAGGGTCGATGGAACGACAGTGCGTCCATTCGTGTAGGGGATTGTGTGCGGCGCTCGACGTGGCCGAACACCGGGAGCGAGAGGCGATCAAGGAGTATCAGCGCTTTGCCGCTGAGTGCGATTATCCTGACGTCCGGGAGCTGCTTGACGACCTGATCCGCGACCGGAACCGCTCGCTCGCAGCGTTGCGCGTCAGGCGCGAGGCCCTGCTGGCACGCTTCAACACACTCGACAATATCAACGATAGCTTTGCCTGACATGCCACATCACCGACCTGAACCGCTCAACTGGGCCGAGATGTCCATGCGCGATATCCTTGAGATCGCCATCGCGGATGAGATCGAGGCGCGGGATTACTACCGGCATGCCGCGGACGTCGCGGCGGATCTGCACACGCGGCAGGTCCTGATGGATCTGTCCGCGATGGAGCAGGGGCACGCCGATACGCTCCGCAAGGAACTTGAGGAAATCGAGCTGCAGCGAGACCTGGAAGCGGGCATGGCGGACTGACCGGGGGGGGCCGGTGCTGCCAGGTGCCGGGTCGGCTGCGGCACCACGGTTACACAACCCACGGAGGGAGCCATGAAGCAGTATGTCGTTGCGGCGATCCGTATCCTGGTCATCGCACTGGCGGGTCTTGCCGGCGCGGTGGTCGTCGGCCTGATGCTGTACGGGAGCGAGGTGTTCGTCCTCACCAGCCCGGGTTTTGCGTTTGTGTCGTTCGGCTTCAGCTGTGCACTGATCTTTGCATTCTATCACGTCCGGGGCCTCTCGGAGGCGATCACCGCGGCGGTCGTTGCGAGCGCTGTACAGTTCTTCGTCGCCACCTCCTACGTCCCACGACTTCAAGCCGTCATATTCTCCTTCGGCCTGAACCTCCCCGTCATCGTCGTCGCGTACCTGTTCGAGCGAAGGCTGGCGCAGTTGCGGGCGTTCAGGTTTGTCGTCGTTTCGCTCACCTACGGCGCGATGTTCGTGCTGCTGACGCTGCTCATCGGGTCGCTGTCAGGGTCGTCGGAGATCCCGGCGGAAGCCTTCCGCAAGAACTTTGTGGACGGACTGCTTCTCGGGCTCGGGCTTGGTATCGGGGTGGAAGCCGGGGAAGCGCTGCTGCATCCGCTCGAGATCCGGACCGCGGGCGGGCGGAAGGCATAATTCATCTGATCATAACCACGAAACGGACATTCTATGGCCCAGTATGCGATCGCCTGGCTGCCCGGCGACGGCATCGGCAGGGAAGTGATGGAGGCCGCGCGCCTCGTGCTGGACGCGCTCCATCTTGACGCGACCTATCCCCACGGCGACATCGGCTGGGAGTTCTGGTGCAGCGAGGGGGACGCCCTCCCGAAGCGCACCATCGAGCTTCTCGGCTCATCCCACGCGGCGATGTTCGGAGCGATCACATCGAAACCGGTCAAGGCCGCTGAGGCGGAGCTCGCGCCGTCCCTTCGCGGTACCGGGCTGGTGTACCGGTCACCGATCGTCAGAATGCGCCAGCTGTTCGATCTGTATATCTGCCTCCGTCCGACGAAGGCCTATCCGGGGAATCCCCTGAACTTCAAGGAAGGGATCGACCTGGTCGTCTTCCGCGAGAACACGGAAGACCTGTACGCCGGCGTCGAGTTTTCCCCCGTCCCCCCGGCGCTCGCCGACACGCTCGGCTCGCTCTCAAAGCCGTTTGGCGCGTTCGCGGGGTTGTTGCCCGAGGAATATGCCGTTTCCTGCAAGGTCAACACGCGCAAGGGTTCGGCCCGGATCGCCCGCGCGGCCTTCGAGTTTGCCCGCGAGCACAAGCGCAAGCGCGTCACGATTGTCCACAAGGCAAACGTGGTGCGCGCGACCGACGGTCTGTTTCTTGAAGAGGCGAAGCAGGTCGCCAGGGAATTTCCGGACATCCAGATGGACGAAGCCAACGTCGACGCGATCTGCATGTGGCTGCTGAAGAATCCGTTCAATTATGACGTCCTCGTCGCGCCGAATCTCTACGGCGACATCATCTCCGATCTGTGTGTGCAGGGCAGTACAAGGTCAACCCCATCGCCACGATCCTCGCGGCGAAAATGATGCTGGACTGGTTGGGTGAGGGGGAGAAGGGCCGGAGGCTCGAGCAGGCTACCGCTACGGTCATCAACGAGGGGAAGGTCCGCACATACGACATGGGCGGCAGCGCGACCACGATGCAGATGGCGGAAGCCATCGCGGGGAAGCTGGGAGCCCCGGGAAGCGCACCGGTGGTGCGGGTGGCAACAGCCAGCAAGGGAAAAGGGAAGAAGGGTGGCGGTGCGGCGAAGCGGCTCGCGAGAAAGGCAAAACCGGCCCGGGTGAAGGCAAAGGCGAAG
>JAFNAH010000580.1 GCA_017860075.1 Acidobacteriota bacterium
CTTCTCCGGCCTCTGAACTCCGTATATCCAAACGGTGAAGAGCGGGCGGAGCTGTTCTTCAGAAGGAAGTGGGCTATCGCACTCGGTTTCGTTTCTTTGACATGTGAGGAGAAATTTTCTATGATCGCCTCGAAAAAGTGTCTTCTTATCCTCTCATCTATCATCCTGAACGTGCCCTGAACCTGTGCACGAATGAGGTGAATGCGATGGCGGAGACCATTTCGAATCTGCTGGCCTCAGTCCACCCGGATGACGCGGCAGTGCTGGCGTCGGGAAGAAGGGCCCTTACTTACGCTGACCTGCACGACCAGATTGAACAGGTGACCGTCTGCCTCCGCGGCCACGGAATCGGGCGGGGCGATCGCGTAGCGTTCGCCCTGCCGAACGGCCCCGAACTTGCGACAACGTTCCTGGCCGTCGCCTCGTTCACCACGGCGGCACCCTTGAATCCGGCCTCGTCGCGCCAGGAGTTCGAGTTCACCCTGAGGGAACTGGGGATCAAGGCCTTGTTGCTGCCCGAGGGAGACGCAAGAATGCTGCGCGACCTCGCGGCCTTTTCCGGCATGGCCGTGCTTGACGTGCGCGTGCACCCGGGCACACCGGCCGGCCGTTTCGAGCTCGTGAGTGCACAGCCCGGGAACCGCGAAACGCACAGAGCGGCGGAGCCAGGCCCGAATGACATCGCCCTTGTCCTGCAGACATCCGGGACCACTGCACGGCCCAAGACGGTACCCCTGATGCAGCGGCATCTGGCCTCCTCGGCCCAGCACATCCGAGCGACCTTGGGGCTGGGCCCCGCGGATCGCTGCCTGAACGTCATGCCGCTCTTCCACATTCACGGCATCGCCGCGTGCATGCTCGCGTCCCTCTCGGCGGGCGGGTCCGTATTCTGCGCAGCCGGATTCAACGCGTTCAGGTTCTTCGCCGAATTGACCGAGTCGGAAGCCACCTGGTACTCCGCCGTGCCGACGGTGCACCAGACCGTGCTTACGCGCGCGGCCCGCAACGCCGAACGCATCGCCGCCAGTCGCCTGCGCTTCATCCGCTCTTCGTCGTCGGCGCTGCCGCCAAGCGTATTGCTCGAACTGGAGAGCGTCTTCGGTGTGCCGGTCGTGGAGGCCTACGGCATGACCGAAGCCGCCCACCAGATGGCGAGCAACCCGCTGCCGCCGGGCACGCGGCGGTTGGGCACTGTCGGGCTGGCGGCCGGATCCGACGTCGCTATCATGGATCCGCAGGGAAACCTGTTACCGCGTGGCGAGATCGGAGAGATCGTGGTTAGGGGCGCGAACATTTTCTCGGGTTACGAGAACCGGCCCGAGGCCAACGCTGAGGCTTTCGTTGCCGGCTGGTTCCGCACCGGCGACCAGGGCGTGATTGACGACGATGGATACATCGCCATTACTGGCCGCCTCAAGGAGATCATCAATCGAGGCGGCGAAAAGATCTCGCCACGCGAGATTGACGAAGTGCTACTGGAGCATGCGGCCGTGCAGCAGGCCGTTGCGTTCGCGATCCCGCATGCGGTGCTCGGCGAAGAAGTGGGTGTGGCCGTGGTGCTGAAAGAAGATGCTCACGTGACGGAGCGCGAACTGCTCGCATTCGTGGCAGGCCGGCTCGCCGCGTTCAAGGTGCCATCGACCGTGCGCCTCGTTGAAGAACTCCCACGAGGCGCTACGGGCAAGGTCCAGCGACTCCACATGGCGCGCCAGCTTGGGCTAGTATGAACCGGATCGCTGAGGTGGTTCAGGATGCGGGCCTGGGCGCGGAGATCGCGGCTGCTGCGCTTGCCAGTTGGATCCTCCCCGAACGGACCTGGTGGCCACTGACTCGCGCGATCGGTTGGGCCGAGGTCCGACTCCGTCTCGGCCGAACCGGGGCTTCGCCGTATCCATTCGATCGGGCTTTGGCCGTGAGTGTTGGTCGATCGCCGCGGTCGATCGCCGCCGAACGGCTTGCGTCTGCGCACGGAGCTAGGCTCTGGGGCCTGCGCGAGTACTGCCGCGCGAGACGCACACACCCTGTTGTGGTGGGCGGGACCGTGCATCTCGATCACGCGCTCGCGCACGGCCACGGAGCCATCCTCTGGGTCGGTCGCTTTGCCTGGGCTACGATCATCACTAAGGTTGGCCTGCGCCAAGCTGGCTGCCCCGTGACACACCTGAGCCGGTCCGAACACGGGTTCGGGACGTCCGCCTTCGCTATCCGCCGGCTGAACCCGATCTGGACCCGCATCGAGCGCCCGGCTCCGAGATGGCTGCGCTTAGGGCGTTGCGTCGATGCCTCGGGGCCAACGGATTGGTGTCAATCACGGTCGGCGACCAGGGTGCGCGATCGGTGATGGTGCCGTTCCTGAACGGCAAGCTGCGCCTGGCCACGGGTCCCCTCACCCTGGCTGCGGCGTGTGGATCACCGATCCTGCCGGTCTTCACCGTGCGCGAGAATGAGGGGACATTTCTGGTGCAAGTCGAAGCGCCAATCGAGGCGGGGCTTAACCAGGACCGTAAGTGGCGCGAAGCGCGCATGGCCGAAGCCTACGCACGGCGGCTCGAATCTTGGGTCCGCAACTATCCGGGGCAGTGGCTTGGGTGAACTGCGAAGCATGGGAGTAAGAACGGCCACGTTCAGAGACTGCTGGGACGAGGTATATGGATTGCGGACGCAACGACCCTGTGCGCGGATTCAGGCTGGCAGCGTGGGGGCGGTGGAGGGGAGACCACAGTGGACCGGGGCGCCGCAATGGCCAGCATTTGAGCCTACAGATGCCGAGTACGCACTGAATGGCCGTTAAGCAGTCCGTCGTTGGAATGCCCTTACATAGGGTGCTGGGACCCGTAACCATGATGCGCAGTCGGACCTGCGCTGTGCAATAAAGTGTTAAAACCAAGATCGGACCTTACAACTGTTATGTATATCTATCGATCTGATAGGACATGGGTACTTATGCCGGGGCTATGGCTATTGGGCATGTCATAACCAAGGTCACACTTCGAGTGGTTGAGAGGATTTCTCGCCTCCTTCATCGCCAAGGAATGGGAGACATTTTGCGCTTTATCTCTTCTTCTGCTATGATTCAAAACACTTCCATGAACAACATTCGATCCTGAGAACGTTCTTATCTGGAAACCATATATACAGAAGTTGAGCATACCTCGGAGGAAGATGTACAGCATCCAGACCTTAGCCTCGTGGCTGATGAAGTGTCGGTTCGCCATTTTGTGCCTTTCCAGAGATCAAAAAGTGTGATCTTTCTTTTCCTTGTGACCTTTGACCAAGCC
>JAFNAH010000581.1 GCA_017860075.1 Acidobacteriota bacterium
GTGCCGTATTATATCCCAGTCGGCGTCCGGCGCTCCAGCCGGGGAGAGCCCGGCAGATTGCCATATGCGAGAGCTGAGCGGGTTCGTGATCTGGCTGGTTCTGGCGGTATCGTGCTGCCCGGGTTCGGACACGTGTGCCGAGGCAACCGCCTCTCTCCAGCGTCACGAATTCGCGAAGGCCGAAGGCCTGCTCAAGCAGTGCATCGCTGAGCACCCGGACCAGCTGCTACCATATATCCAGCTGTGTTCCATCTACCAATCCCAGGGCAGGGACGGCGATCTCCAGAAAACCGCTCTCGAGGGTATGAAGAGATTCCCCGAGGAGAAGCGCTTCTATATCACGGTGGGGAACCGGGCCGGCCGTGAGAAGAGGTACCGGCAAGCCGTCGAGGTCTTCTCGGAGGCACACAAGCGTTGGCCCGATGACGAGCGCTTTCGCGAAAGCCTGGCCGGTGCCCGCCTGGGGCTTGGAATGCAGCTGATGGGCGAGAACAAGTACCGCGAGGCGGAGGCGGAGTTGCGGCAGGCGACGGAGCTTTCGCCCGGCGACGTCGAGGCGCACTGGAATCTCGGCCGCGCCCTTCATAACCTCCTGCGCAGCGAGGAAGCGGTGCGCGAGTTCGATACCGCAATCAAACTCGATCCCCAGCTGAAGCGGGTCCGCTTCGATCGTGGTGTCGTGCTCTACCAGTTGCGGGATTTCGAACGGGCGATCCTCGATTTCAACTGGGAGATCGAGAACAATCCGTCCTATCCGCCCGGTTTCCTTTTCCGCGGATTGGCGAGGTTCGATACCGGCGATTTGGAGGGGGCGATCAAAGACCTGGATATCGCGGTCGAAAGGATGCCGGAGGTATTCAGGGCACACTATGCCCGTGCCCGGTGCCTGCAGCGGCTCGGCAGGCCTGAAGAGGCTGAGGCGGAATATCGTACCGCCATGGGAATGGAGCCCGAGAACCCGGCTCCCGTGAGCGCCCTGGCCCGCCTGCTCATGGGGATCGGAAGAACGGAAGAGGCTGAGACCTTGACCGAGAAGGCGAAGGAACTGATGACGAAACGCAGAGACAAGACGGATCGTGAGATGCTCTCAGTACCTCCGGAGAAGCCTGATCGTGACAGGTAGGTCCGGTCTGACAGTGTACGGTGCCACGACATCCTTTACACTGAGTGCCAGGACATCCTTTACACAGGTGGGGTAGATTGCTGGGCCGAGGAGGTCCAGCAATGCCCTGGGGAGGTGGGAACCATCCAGGGGCTGGTGGAACGGGGCCGACGGCCGCACCACAGCCCTCGCCAGACCTCCAGAGAGAAGGAACAACGGGTGGTGGCGCTGCGGAGGGAGTACGGCTGGGGTGCCAGAAAACTGCAGGTGCTGCTCATCGAACAGGGACAGTCGCTGCCCGTACGGACGATTCATCGCGTTCTGAAGCGGCATGGGTTGATTGGGGAAGAGGGAACGACTCCAGCAGCAGGGCAACGCTTTGAGCGCGAGGCTCCTAACGAGCTATGGCAGATGGACGGGAAGGGAGAGTATGTCGTCCGGGACGGGACGTGTTACCCGCTGTCAATTCTGGACGATCACAGTCGGTATGCGGTGGGTTTGTACCCATTGAGGGCTTTCACGGCGGCGGAGGTCAACGGCTGCCTGGTGAAGACGTTCGAACGATACGGGGTGCCGGAGGCCATGCTGATGGACCATGGCGCCCAGTGGTGGTCGAGCGTGAACGGCTACGGGCTGACGTGGCTGGGGGTACGACTGATCGAGCAGGGGATCAGCCTGCACTTCGGGCGAGTGCGCCATCCACAGACGCAGGGGAAAGTGGAGCGTTTCCATCGGACGCTGGCAGAAGCGATCAAGCGCGAGGGTCGCCCTCAAACGCTGGCGGAGTGGGGACCGGCTTTGGAGCGCTTCCAGCAGATCTACAACGAGAGGCGACCGCACGAAGCCCTGGGGATGCTGCGACCGGCTGACCGCTATCGCCCGAGTTCAAAGCAGTATCAGGCTCAACCGCCACAGTGGGAGTATCCCCAAGGCAGCGAGGTGCGGCGGCTCAACACCCAGGGCTTCCTGAACTATCGGGGTCGACGTTGGTTCGTGTCTGAGGCATTGGCAAGCCGATGGGTGAGAGTGGAGCACCTGGATGGAAAAGTTCTGCTGAGTTACCGGCACATGTATGTGCGCGAGATCGATCTCGCCAGCGAGATCACCCGGCCTGTAGTGTTTCCGCGCGAACGGCAACGAGGCGCCGATGTCCGGGGTGGCGTCCTCCGGTCGCCCTCCGGGCTCCCTTCGGACGCCACCCCGGAACGGAAGAACTCATATTGCCCTGTGTAAAGGATGTCCTGGCACTCTATGTAAACCATGTCTTGGCGACAAACACTAACAGACCGGCCCTACTTGCTGCCTCTTCGAGGCTGGTCTGGAAGTCATCGGTCGCTTCGTGTTTCAATCGAACCGGTTGGAAAACGAGGCGCGTGAGCGCGTGGTCGCGGACAATAGATAGAATCGAGGCCTGAAAGGCCGGCACAATTTGGACCGAACGATTCGTTCACACTCTCTCAGGATTCGCGGGCTCAGGGGCATTCCGGAGATCAAGCCGGGGGACGACCTCGCCCGGGAGATCGTGCGCGCCCTGACCAGTGAAGAAAACGGCGGAGCGGGCTCCCCGCCGAAACCGGAGGCCGGTGCGGTCTTCGTGGTCGCGCAGAAGGTGGTCAGCAAGGCAGAGGGCCGGATCGTGGAACTCACAACGATCGAGCCGCGGGCTGAGGCGCGGGAATGGGCCGCCAGGTACGGCAAGGACCCTCGTGTGGTCGAAGTCGTCCTCCGCGAGGCAAAACGGGTCGTCAGGATGGAACGCGGAATCCTGATAGCCGAGACCCGTCACGGTTTCGTGTGCGCGAACGCCGGGGTGGATGCGTCGAACGTTCCGCGCGATTGTGTAACCCTGCTGCCGGTGAACCCGGACGAGTCCGCATGCCGGCTGCGCGCGGCGCTCGAGCGCGACCTCGCGGTCCCGGTCGCGGTCATCATCTCCGACACGTTCGGCCGGCCGTGGCGCATGGGACAGACCGACGTCGCGCTGGGTGTATCAGGGCTTTGCCCTTTAATCGATTACCGTGGACGGGTAGACTCTTCCGGGCGGCCGATGCAGGCGACCATGATCGCAGTCGCGGACGAACTTGCGGCGGCTGCCGAACTCGTAATGGGCAAGACGCTCGGTGTACCGGTCGCGGTCGTCGAAGGTTTGCCTCCCGCGCCGG
>JAFNAH010000582.1 GCA_017860075.1 Acidobacteriota bacterium
ACGCGGCGTTGCTGCGTCAGGCTTTCGCCCATTGCGCAAAATTCCCCACTGCTGCCTCCCGTAGGAGTCTGGACCGTGTCTCAGTTCCAGTGTGGCCGTACGCCCTCTCAGGCCGGCTACTGATCGTTGCCTTGGTGGGCCGTTACCTCACCAACTAGCTAATCAGGCGTGAACCCCTTCCCCAGCGACCGAAGCCTTTGATCACAGGATCATGCAATCCCGTGATGTTATGCGGTATTAGCCCCGCTTTCGCGGGGTTATTCCCCACAGGGGTGTGGGTTATTCACGTGTTACTCACCCGTCTGCCACTTTACTCGCGGGGTTGCCCCCACTTTCTCGTTCGACTTGCATGTGTTATGCACGCCGCCAGCGTTGATTCTGAGCCAGGATCAAACTCTCCAATTAACTCGAAGAGTCCCGAATCCGAAGATCCGGGATCACTGGTTGCTTCTTAAATCTTTCTCAAGGAATGGCTGTGCAGGTACGCACTATCTAGTTTTCAAAGATCCAGGTCAGCGCCGTCGGATCCTTCCCCTGCGGCTCGTTGTCGGGCCGTTCGGAATCTCCAACAGGCTGAAGGCAATCACTAATGATAATCGCCAACTGCCTCTCTGTCAAGCAACCATTTCCAGATCCGCTGCGAGACTCGAAAGGCGGCAAATAATAGCTCGATGACCGGAGATCGACAAGAGAAAAAAGCGAAAAAAACGTTTTCCCCTCACGCGCGGCCGGACACGCGGTTTTATGCAGTTGCAGAGCGGTTTCTCGCCGCCGGTTCCGGCGTTGCGCGCCCCGGCGAAGCGAACTGCTCACGCTCCCCGGGCGTTCGAGGAAACGAGGCTTACCCTGCGAAACTGCAGCTTGCCGCAGCGAATTACGAAAGAGGCCTTGCCGGCCGGGATCGAAGCCTTGACGTCGACGACCTTATCCCCGTCGATCGAAACGGCGCCCGACTTCACCAGGCGCCTCGCCTCCGACTTGGACGGAGCCATGCCGGAGTCGACGAGAATCTCGACAACGGAAGGCACCGCCGGCCCGACCTCTGCATCCGCTGCGTCCCGGGCGGCAGGCACGGCATCGCCGATGCAAACCCTGATCTCGTCCATCTCCTCGGGCACCTCGCCCCTCTGATGGACGCGCGCAAAATGATCTCGCGCCGCGAGCGCGGCGTCTTTACCATGGAAGTCCGTTACGATCCGCTGGGCAAGATCGCTCTTTATCTTCATTGGATGAAGATTCCCGGTCTCGATACCGGAACATGAGGCGGTCCGATATGGACATCACCTTCCCGAAAATGTCTTCCGGGCTTTCCGTGAAACCGACGTAGTTGCCGAGCGACTTGCTCATCTTCTCCACGCCGTCGGTCCCCTCGAGCAGCGGTGTCGTAAGGATGACCTGCGGTTCGAGCCCGAACTCCCGCATGATGTCGCGACCGACCAGCAGGTTGAACTTCTGATCCGTCCCGCCAAGTTCAAAGTCGGCGCGCAACGCCACCGAATCGTAAGCCTGGGCCAGCGGATACAGAATCTCGTGGATGGAAATCGGCTGGTTGGACTTGAGTCTCTTGTTGAAATCGTCTCTCTCCAGCATGCGGGCCAGCGTGTAACGCGAACAGAGACGGATCCAGTCCGACGACGAAAGTGCGCCGAGCCAGCGGCTGTTGAAGTCGATCACCGTCTTCTGCGGGTCCAGGATCCCGAACACCTGCGCCTTGAAGGTCTCGGCATTCGCCTCGATCTCCTCCCGGCTGAGCGGCGGGCGCGTCTTGGAACGTCCCGTCGGATCGCCGATGGAGGCTGTGAAATCGCCGATCAGGAAGACAACCCGGTGTCCAAGGTCCTGGAACTGCTTCATCTTCCTGAGCAGGACGGCGTGCCCCAGGTGAAGGTCAGGCGCCGTCGGATCAAATCCGACCTTGACCGTCAGCGGCTGGCCGGTACGCAACGATCGCTCGAACTTGGCAACCGCCTCTTCCTCGCTGATGATCTCCACAGCACCCCTGCGGAGGTACTCCAATTGCTCTTGTGCGTTCTTTGTTCGCATGTCAAGGAACTCGCCGTTTCCCGTGGTACCTGCCCGTCAACGCGGCGCCGTGTCGCCGGCCGGAGAGGGATTCCTGTCCAGTCGATCCAGAACCATTGCGATCGCGCGCCAGTACAGATCATGCTCCTGCTTGAGAATCCTGGCCGAAAGCGTCTCTTCGGTGTCGCCCTCGAAAACCTCGACGGCACGTTGCAGGAGGATCGGCCCCGTATCCACGCCTTCGTCCACAAGGTGAACCGTGCAGCCTGACACCTTGACCCCGTATTGCAGCGCTTGACGCTGGGCGTGAAGGCCCGGAAAGGAGGGGAGCAGTGCGGGATGAATGTTCATCACGCGCCCCGCGTACTCCCTGAGGAACTCGGGGGACAGGATCCTCATGAAGCCCGCGAGGCAGACGAGCGTCGGCGAAAATGGCCGCAGCGTCGCCAGCAACAGCCGGTCGTATCCGGTGCGTTCGATCCCGCGCGACGGCAACGAAACGGCATTCAGTCCTAACTCGCGGGCCTTGGCCAGGCCGGCAGCATCGGGAACGTTGCTGACGACGCAGCAGATCCCGGCGTTCAAGTCGCCCCGGGCTATGGCGTCATGAATCGCCAGGAAATTTGATCCGCGGCCTGAGAGGAGAATCGCAATCTTTCTGGGCATCATGTCGCCGCTCCAACGGCTGCAGTGGAACGAATCTGGAAGCTGACCCCGCCCGGTGTCGGGATCGGGATCGCTATCGGACCCGGTATCGATCGATAGTCATCCTCCAACTCGGGGCCTCTCAGCCAATCACGTTTTCGAACGTCCGATACCGACTGCGGCCCCGATTCCGATGCCGACGCCGGGGGTCCTTTGCGCCATCCAAAAAGGTCAGGTCTACCAGACCGGACCTACTCAGACATAATGGACGGTTCCGTCTCCAGGCACGATCTCGCCGATTCGATGACTGGCCTCGCCACGCGCGCCAAGGTGCGCCTCGACCTTTCCGGCGTCCTCGGGAGAGACGACCAGGATCATACCGATCCCCATGTTGAACGTGCGATACATCTCCGCGTCGTCGACAGCCCCGTGCTGCCGGATGAATTCGAACACAGGCGTGACAGGCCAGGTTTCTCTTCGAACAAGCGCTCCCACGCCTCCCGGAAGGATGCGCGGCAGGTTGTCGGTGATGCCGCCGCCCGTAATGTGCGCCATGCCACGCAGCACACCGGAGTCGAGCAGCGGTTCCAGCAGGCTGTAGTAGCTGCGGTGCGGGGCGAGGAGGACCTCGCCGACCGTGGCGTTCAATTCGGGGACCCTGTCTGGCAATCCCGCCGAGGGCAGGCCGAGCAGCGTGTCTCCCGGCCGGATCCGCGAACCGTCGATCAGCCGCGACCGGTCGACGACGCCCACGATGAATCCTGCCAGGTCGTACTCGCCGGGAGCATAGAAATCGGGCATCTCGGCAGTCTCGCCGCCGATCAGCGCACAACCTGTCTCGCGACAGCCTCGCGCCAGGCCTGCGACGACCTGCTCAACGACGCCCGGTTCCAGCCTGCCGCAGGCGACATAGTCGAGGAAGTAGAGCGGACGCGCCCCTTGGACCATTATGTCCGAGACGCAGTGAGACACGAGGTCGTAGCCCACCGTGTCGTGAATCCCGGTCATGAAGGCCACCTTCAGCTTGGTACCTACGCCGTCACAGCTGGAGACGAGGAGCGGTTCCGCATAGCGGCCGGGCTCCAGGCGGAAAAGGGCGCCGAAGCTTCCGATGTCCGTCAGTACCCCCGGCGTGAACGTCGTACGCGCCAGGCCCCGGATGCGCTGCTTCGCCTGTGTCGCCGCGTCGATGTCCACCCCCGACGCGGCATAGGTCATCTTCATGCCCGGAGTGTCATTCTTCATGTCATGCCCTGAGTGCGGTTGAAAGACGGTTTGTGCGCGCAGCGGAGGCACGCCGCTTGTCTACGAGGACGGCACCAGAAGGTCCCCGAGGCTCTTCCCAAAGAGCTCCTTTTGCTTCTCTTCGTGCACCACATCGGTCGGATACCGGTCCGTGAAACAGGCGCTGCAGTAACGGCCGTTGGCCTCAACCGATCTGAGCATGGCCTCGAGGCTGAGGTAGCCCAGCGAATCGGCGCCGATAAACCTGCGGATTTCATCCACTGACTTCGTCGAGCCGATCAGCTCACGTTTCGTCGGCGTGTCGATGCCGTAATAGCATGGCCCCACGATCGGCGGAGAGGTAATGCGCACGTGTATCTCCTTCGCGCCCGCCCCCCGGATGATCTGGACGATCTTCCTGCTCGTGGTGCCACGGACAATCGAGTCATCGACAAGAATCACGCGGCGGCCAGCCAGGATTTCCCGCACCGGGTTGAGCTTGACCTTGACGCCGAAGTTGCGGATGGATTGCCTGGGCTCGATGAACGTCCGGCCCACGTAGTGGTTCCGGATCAGCCCGAACTCGAGCGGAATACCGCTTTCCCGGGCGTAACCGATTGAGGCGGAAACGCCGGAGTCCGGCACCGGAACGACCACGTCCGCATCGACCGGGTGCTCCCTGGCCAGATTGATGCCGAGCTGGCGCCGGCTGGTATCCACGGTGCGGCCGAAAACGAGGCTGTCGGGCCGGCTGAAATAGACGTGCTCAAAGATACAGTGCGCCGGCTTCTCCCTCGAGAGCGGGAAGCTTGATTCCAGCAGGTCGTCGTCGATGACGATGACTTCCCCCGGTTCTACGTCCCGGACGTATTCGGCGTCGATCAGGTCGAAGGCGCAGGTTTCGGATGCGACCACATACCGGCCGTCCACCCGCCCGATGCAGAGCGGGCGGAAGCCGTGCGGGTCGCGCGCCACCATCAGGAACTCCGGCGTCATCACTACCAGCGAGAAAGCGCCGCGCACGTAACGGAGGGCTTCCACGAAAGCGTCAAGGACGGTTCTGCGCCTGGAGCGTGACAGCAGGTGCAGTATCACCTCGCTGTCGCTTGTGGAGTGAAAGATTGCGCCGTCGCGTTCGAGCTCCCTGCGTATGTGGGTCGCGTTCGTCAGGTTGCCGTTGTGCGCCAGCGCGATGGGGCTTCGCCAGCTATCTATGAGGATCGGCTGGGCGTTCGCCAGCTCGCTGTCACCCGCAGTCGAATATCGCACATGTCCGATGGCCGAGTGACCGGGCAGCTTCTCGAGTCGCGACGAATTGAAAACGTCCGCTACATACCCCATCTCCTTGTGGATGTGCAGTCGCTTTCCATCCGAGCTCACGATGCCGGCAGATTCCTGCCCTCGATGCTGCAGAGCGTACAAACCCAGGTAGGTCAGGCGCACTGCCTCCGGATGTGACACAATCGCGAAAATGCCGCACTCTTCCTTCAGCTTGTCCCAAGGCAACATCGAGTCT
>JAFNAH010000583.1 GCA_017860075.1 Acidobacteriota bacterium
GATGGTGATTGGATTTGATGAGTACCTGGCGGACGGCACTCACCGAAATGTAGCCGAGGTGATCTCCCAATCGGGGACCTACGCCGGGCGATACGTCAAGCAACGGCACCTTCCCGGCCAGGACTATCAGGCGGGGAAGGAAATTCTCGTTCTGCCCGGTGGCGCCGGTGTGTCGATCTGCAAGGACCTGGACTTTCCGTCTCTTGGCCGTCGCTATTCGATTGCCGGCACCGGCCTGATGATGGTTCCCGCCTGGGACTTCGGCAAAGACGCCCGCCTTCATGCCCAGATGGCCTGGCTGCGCGGGGTCGAAGGAGGATATTCCGTGGTCCGCTGCGCGGAGGACGGCCTGCTGAGCGTCACGGACAGCAAGGGGATCCCGGTTGCCATTACGGAGAGCAGGGGAGAAAGCGAGGTGTTGCTCGCCGCAAGCGTGCGACTCGGTCCTGGCAATACTATCTATGCGCGGACGGGGGAGATCTTTGCGATCGCTTGCGTCCTGGCCTCGGCTGCGATGGCCGGCTTCGCCGTGTTGAGACGCCGTCGGCGCGAAAGAAAGCAGTATTGCTGATCCCCACGATTGTCCGAACGCCCCCTCCTGTCCTTTATTCAGACTTCACTGGTGTTTGCCCTCCAACCCCCACAGCATTAGCTGACAATTAATCCAGTCTTCATAATCTCTTAGAAGAACTGCGTAGATAATCCCGACGGATAAGACGTGAGTGAAACGTGCGAGTCATCCTTGCGATAGACTATTCAGGTCGATCGGCCAATGCCGTCTACGAGGTTGCCCGTCGGCGATGGCCGGAAGGCACCACGATCTGCGTTGTATCAGCGGTTCCGCGGACCCCTCCGTCGGCTGCAGAGCTGTGGTTCGATGCTGCCGGCAGCCTGGAAACAGTCTGGCAGGGCCGGCGCGCGCGAGCGCGCGAGCTGACCGTGCATGCGGCGGAGTTCCTGCGCGCAGCAGGGCTCGCGGCTGAGACCGCGGTTTTCGATGGCAGCTTGAGCCAGGCGGTGCAGACTCAAGCAGCCAGTTGGCCCGCAGATCTGGTCATCATCGCTTCTCTCCCGTGCTGGTTCCTGCCGGAGTGGCAGGCTAGTCGCATCGAACGTCGCCTCGCAGATCTTACAGGCTGTTCAGTCGAAGTGTTCCGCAACAAACATGTGGCGCACCCGATCATTTCCCCCTGACCCCGTTCAGTCCGATCTGTGGTTTTGCCTAATCTTAATCTGCTTCTCATAAGACATTAACTGCGAGCCGGCAGAATCCACAACGTTTTGACGAGCGCGGGAGTATGAGAGTCGTCCGCGCGTACATTCAAACGGAAGGGGGAGACAATGTTCCATCCAGAACCAGGCAGGCGTTGTACAGGAAGCGATTCTCTTGCCGGCAGTCCTGACGGCGTCCTTAGGCTTACATGGTCAGTGTGCATGCTGGCAATCCTGTTGATCGCGGCGCTTCCAGCTTCTGGTCAGTGTGCATGCTGGCAATCCTGTTGATCGCGGCGCTTCCAGCTTCGGTCTGTGCTCAGACCGGACAGGCACAGCTCGCCGGTACGATTAAGGATTCCAGCGGAGGCGTCATGCCGGGGGCTGACGTAGTAGTCGTGAATGAACGAACAGGAGCCGCACGGATGACAGTTGCGAACGAGCAGGGACGCTTCGTCGTTCCTGGTCTGGCCCCGTCCGTGTACACGGTCAAAGCGAGTGCATCAGGGTTTACGGTCAGCGCATCAGAGGGCATCACACTGCTTACGGGTGACGCGAAGGAGCTCAACATTGTTCTGAATCCCGCGGGTATCTCGGAGAGCATTGTGGTCATCGCCGCCGCGGAAGCGACTGTTGATACGAGTTCCGCGCGCATCGGTGCGAATGTGAATGATCGCGAAGTGGCGAGTCTCCCGCTCAACGGCCGTCAGTTGTCGCAGCTTTACCTGCAGGCGCCGGGATCTGTTAACGCGGGGTCGGGGTCCTTTAGTGACATTCGCTTCAGCGGGCGCTCCAACGAGCAGAATGCGATCCGCTATGATGGAATTGAAGGATCGGCCATCATCGACTCTAATCCCGGTAACCTCAATGGTGAGCTCTCCTCCCCATTCCGGCTCCAGACCAGCCTCGAGAACGTTCAGGAGTTCCGGGTCGAATCCAACAGCTACCCGGCAGAATACGGCACCGGAACAGGCGGGCAGATTTCGGTTACGACCAAGTCCGGGACAAACCAGTTCCACGGTTCGGTATTCGAATACCTGCGCAACAACGCCTTCGACGCGCGTAACTTCTTCGACAAGACGGGCAAGTCACAACTGCAATTGAACCAGTTCGGCGGATCTCTGGGCGGACCCATTGTCAAGGAGAAGCTCTTCTTCTTCGGCAGCTACGAGGGGTACCGCCTGCGCTCCGGGATCAACAACGTCGAAGCAGTGCCGAGCGATGCAGCCGCAGCCCTCGCGGTGCCCGCCATCAAGCCTTTGATCCCCATGTTCCGAGGGCCCGGTTCCTTCCTGATTCCCGGCGCTTCCACCAACCCGCTTTTTGACATCTATCAGCTGCAGTCGGAGGTGGCGGTGGACGAAGACGCGGGGAGCGCTCGGCTCGACTACAAGATCAACGACCGCTACACACTGTATGCGCGCTATTTCAGGGACCAGGGGAAATCCAGGCAGCCGGAGGGAGTCACAGGCAGGTTCTCGGAATACTCAGTTACCCCCCAGAACGCAGTGCTGTCACTTGCGGGGATGTTCACGCAGCGGCTGCTGAACGAGTTCAGGTTTGGATATAACGGGGCCTACTCCCGGGTAGCAGGCGTGACACCGTTCTCTGATCTCTATGATGCCACGATCAACCTTTCCGGCAGCATTGCAAACACGGGCATCGCGGGCCAGGGGTCGAACTCGGGCATCGCGGTGCCGGGCGGCCTCATTCGCGGCACCAGCGCGTTCAACGGGCGTGGATTTCCTTACACACCGTACTCGCTTTCGTTCATGGATACCCTGAACTGGGTCGCCGGCAGCCACAATGCGAAGTTCGGAGTAGAGGTCCGCACGCTTCGCCTCTACACCGACATGCTGGGCGGTACGACTTACTCGTTCGCCAACATCAACGACTTCCTCGCCAACAAGGCGCTCCAGATCCAGTACGTAGATGACCTGAGTGCTCCGAGTCCGTTCAACAATGGTGCAACGGGCCAGCGGCTTGCCAAGACGGCTTTCTATATCGGTTACGCGCAGGATGAATGGAAACTCAGGCCGAGCTTCACGCTCAACTACGGCCTGCGCTATGAGTACTACCGTCCTACGTCCGAAGCCCGCAACCTGGACGTTGTATTTGACATCAACAAGGGCGTGCTTCTGCCACCTGATTCAGAATGGTATCAGTCGAGTGCGACCAACCTCGCACCACGTGTCGGCTTCTCCTGGTCCCCGAGACGGTCAGGAAAAGGCTTGTTCGGCGGCGGCCACACGGTTGTGCGCGCAGGTTTCGGGATCAACTATGGGCCGGGCCAGATCGAAGACCAGATTCAGCCTCTGCAAAGCGACCGCATCCAACTGACGCAGAGCGGCGGCAACTACCCGGTTGATCCCGACGCGCTGAGGGCGAACTTCGTCAACAACCCGAACAACCGGCAGTACCAGCCGC
The DNA here is from genome assembly GCA_017860075.1 of Acidobacteriota bacterium. Lineage (GTDB taxonomy): Bacteria > Acidobacteriota > UBA6911 > UBA6911 > UBA6911 > JACADW01. Next base: position 3,640 of record JAFNAH010000583.1, read on the forward strand.
GGGCCTATGCGCCGGA
>JAFNAH010000094.1 GCA_017860075.1 Acidobacteriota bacterium
CTGGACGTAGACGTGGACGATGTGATCATGCGAAATTGGGTACGACTATGACACGGATGAGGGCTGCCCAGCTCTTTGCGCATCGCTGTCTATGTCCACGTCCAGGTCCACGTCCAAGTCCAGGCCGGAGCTTTGCGACAGACGCCAACTAACCGCCGGAGAGCACGCGGATCAACTTGAACAGAGGCATGTACATCGCTATCACGATCGTGCCGACGATCACGCCGAGGACAACCATTATGATGGGTTCCATGATCGTGAGCAGGTTTGCCACCACGGTGTCGACCTCTTCCTCAAAGTAATCGGCGACCTTCACGAGCATGTTGTCCAGCTCACCGGTTGACTCTCCGACGGACACCATCTGAATCACCATGGGCGGGAAGAATCCGGACTGCTTCATGGGTTCCGAGAGTGTCTTTCCTTCCTCAATCTGACGGCGCAGCTGCCGGACCACGTCCTCGAGAACGGCATTGCCTGCCGTCCGGGATGTGATGTCCAGCCCCTCGAGTATGGGCACCCCGCTTGTCAATAGAGTCGCCAGAGTGCGCGTGAAACGCCCGACGGCGACCTTCCGCAGGACGTCGCCCAGAACAGGTATGCGGAGCAGGTATCGGTCGATCGTGTGTTTGCCATGCTCGGTGCGGTAAAAGGTCCTGACGCCGAATGCAGCCAGGCCCAGGAAGGCGATGATGAATAGTATGTAGGTCTCCACGATCGTGGAGGCTCCCACTACCATCCTGGTGAGGAGAGGCAGCTCGACGTTGAAGCCTTCGAACAGAGTACGGAAAACCGGAATCACCTTCCAGAGGATGACGGTCACGACCACTGCCGCGACGAACAGGATGATCGTGGGGTAGATCATCGCCGACCGGACCGCCCGTTTGAGCTTCACGATCTTTTCGATGAAGCTCGAGAGCCGCTGGAGGATAGTGTCGAGCATGCCGCCCGCTTCTCCGGCCGCGATCATGTTGGTGAACAGGGAATCGAACACCTTCGGGTGGCGCGACAACGCTTCCGAGAGGGTGGTGCCGCTTTCCACGTCCGTCCTTACCTGTTCCAGGACGTTCTTGAACGCGGCATTCGGATGTTGCGAGCCGATCGCCTCCAGGCACTGGACGAGCGGCAGCCCTGCATTGAGCATGACCGCGAACTGGCGCGTGAAGACCGCAACCTCCGTCTGGGAGACCTTGCGCTTGGGAGACCAGCTCAGCCCGGCGCTCTTCTTCTCCTGAATCGATATGGGAGCGACCTGTTCCCGCCGCAGGGCGGCGGCGAGCGCCGGTGCGCTGGTGGAGATCCTCTCACCGGCAATGCTCTCATTCGTTTTCAGGTTGCGTCCGCGGAATATGTATACTGGCATTTCCTACCTCCGGAATTAGCGACCGAAGCTGCCCACCGGCTCCGGACGGCTGGCGCGAGCGCCGGCCGGGACCAGATTCACTCCGACCCCACGTTGTATCAAGTCATGCAGCTCTTCTGGACTGGATGATTTCGCCAGCGCATCGTCGCGCGTGATCTGCCTTGTGAGCACCAGATGCGCGAGCGACTGGTTGAACGTCTGCATGCCGAACTTCCCCTGCCCGGTCTGCATGGTGCTGTAGATCTGGTGGATCTTGTCTTCGCGGATCAGGTTCCGGATCGCCGAATTGGGAATCAGGATTTCCATGGCCATCGCCCGGCCGGATCCGTTCATCTTCGGGATGAGAGACTGGCAGAGGATCCCCTCCAGCACCATGCTGAGCTGCGCCCGGATCTGGCCCTGCTGGTTCGAGGGGAAGATGTCCACGATGCGGTGGATGGTCGAAGAGGCGCTGTTAGTGTGCAGGGTTGCGAGCGTCAGGTGTCCCGTCTCGGCGATGCGCAGGGCCGCCTCGACGGTTTCCAGGTCGCGCATTTCGCCGACCAGCACGACATCGGGATCTTCACGGAGCGCGACTCTCAGCGCATCCGAAAAGGAGTGGGTGTCGTTGTCGACCTCGCGCTGATTGACGACACAGCTCTTGTGCGAGTGGAGGAACTCGATCGGGTCCTCGATGGTGAGGATGTGCTCATGCCTTTCGCGGTTGATCTTGTCGATCATGGCGGCGAGCGTGGTGGATTTCCCGCACCCGGTCGGCCCGGTCACGAGGATCAACCCACGGGGCTTCTCGCACAGTTTCTCCACCACGGGGGGGAGGCCGAGGGCGTCAAAGCCCCTGATTTCAAAAGGGATGAGCCGGAAGACGGCTCCCACGGTGCCGCGTTGTGTGAACACGTTGGCACGGAAACGGCACAGGTCTTTGATGCCGAAAGAAAAGTCGATCTCCCACTTTTCCTCAAACTTGTGCTTCTGCGTGTCGGTCATCACGCTGTAAGCCAGCCGCTTGGTGTCCGCCGGCGTGAGAGCAGGAACCTCCATGGGATTCAGTTTTCCGTCGACACGCAACTGGGGCGGTGATCCACTGCTCAGGTGCAGGTCGGAGCCTCCCGCCTGCAGCACCTTCTGCAACATTTCAGCCAGCGTGACCATAGGTATTTGCCTTCTGCTAGTTCAGTACCGTTTCCCTCAACACTTCATCCAGTGTTGTGAGGCCGGCCTTGATCTTTGCCAGCCCACTCTGGCGCAGGGTAATCATTCCCTCTTCGACTGCCTTGCGCTTGATTTCCCGCGCCGATGCCCCGACCAGGATCAGTTCCTGGATCTCATCGGAGATGTCCATGACCTCGTAGAGCCCGATCCTCCCCTTGTAACCGGTCAGGTTGCAGGTCCTGCACCCGCGGCCCTTGAAGGTCTTGATACTCCCAGCATCTTCCTTGCTGAAGCCGATGTCGATCATAGCCTGGACCGGCGGCTTGATCTCCTCTCTGCATTCCTTGCAGATCTTTCTGATCAGGCGTTGGGCGCAGATCATGTGAACGGAGGTCGCGACCAGGAAGGGCTCGATCCCCATGTTCAGCAGACGCGTGATGGTCGACGGAGCATCGTTAGTGTGCACGGTCGAGAGCACGAGGTGGCCGGTGAGCGCGGCCTTGATTGCGATCTCGGTGGTCTCGAAATCGCGGATTTCACCTACGAGGATGATATTCGGGTCCTGCCTCAGAAATGAGCGCAAGGCCGCGGCGAAAGTGAGGCCGATCTGCTCCTTGATCTGGACCTGGTTGATACCGCGGAAGTTGTATTCAACCGGGTCCTCCGCCGTGATGATATTGGTCTCCGGCGTGTTGAGCCGGTTCAAGGCCGAGTACAGCGTCGAGGTTTTTCCACTCCCCGTTGGTCCGGTCACCAGCACCATCCCGTACGGCTTGAGAATCGCAGCCTCCATCCTCTGCAGGGAAAGCTGCTCGAAGCCCAGCTTTGCCATGTCCAGGGGCAGAGAATCCCTGTCCAGTATGCGCAACACGATCTTCTCGCCGAAGAGGGTGGGGAGGGCAGAGACGCGGTAATCGATCTCCTTTTTCCTGTTCTCAAGAGTCGTCCGTATCTTGATTCGCCCGTCCTGCGGCAGCCGCTTTTCCGAAATGTCCATCCTCGCCATGATCTTTACGCGGGAGATGATTGCGTCCCTCAGGCGGAGAGGCGGCGTCATCATGTTGTAGAGGATGCCGTCGATGCGGAACCGGACGCGGAAATCCTTCTCGTAGGGCTCGATGTGAATGTCGCTGGCCCCCTTCTTGATCGACTCGGAAAGGATGAGGTTGACCAGGCGGATGATGGGAGCTTCCTCGCTCGACCGCTGCAGCTCGTCGATCGATATCTCCTGCTCCCCATCGCCGGTGGCCTCCAGGTCGAGCTCGAAGGCGTCCTTTTCCGCCTGGGCGATCTCGTCATAGACCTTTTTGAGCTCGATTGAGTGCGGAGTCCCGTAATACTTCTCGACCGCCTCCCTGATCGAAGATTCCGTCGCCACGACCGGTTCGACATTGAATCCCGTCATGAACTTGATGTCGTCCATGGCGAAAACGTTGGTCGGATCCGCCATGGCGATCGTCAGCGTGCTGCCGACGCGGCTCAGGGGGATGACCATGTACTTCTGGGCAGTCTCGACGGGGATCAGCTTGATGACGGCGGCGTCAATCTCGAAGTACGCGAGATTGATGGAAGGGACTCCGTACTGCCGGCTGAGAACCGACGTGATGGAGTCGTCGTCCGCGAAGCCGAGGTCGATCAGGATTGTCCCCAGACGACCGCCGTTTCGCCTCTGGAATTCAAGGGCGTTCTCCAGCTGTTCCGGTGTGATCAGGTTGTCCCTGAGGAGAAGCTCACCGATTTGTGAGGGCATGATTATGTCGCCTTGAACAAAACCAGATCGATCGATGTCGTCAGGAAAAGCAGGATGCTTATCCAGCCGTTGACGGTAAAGAAAGCGGTGTTGACGCGGCTCAGATCCGAAGGCTTGACGAGGCTGTGCTCATAGGCGAGCAGGGCCGTAACGACAGCCAGCCCCGTGTAACTCAGGATGCCCAGGCCTTCCCGCCGGAAAATCCACGCCAGCAGCGCCACCATGACCACGTGCAGCAGGCCGGAAATCCACAGCGCCCAGGTCACACCGAACTGCTTCGGGATCGAATGAAGAGAAAGGATGCGGTCGAAGTCGACGTCCTGGCAGGCATATATGATGTCGGTGCCGGCGATCCAGAGCGCAACCGCGAGGCCGCACAGCAGCGGGGTCACCGCCAGGTCGCCCCGGACGGCAATCCAGGCGCCTATCGGCGCGCAGGCCAGGGCCAGGCCGAGGAACAGGTGCGAGAGCCAGGTAAACCGTTTTGTGAATGAGTAGAAGAAGACGATCGCCAGCGCCAGCGGGCTGAGTTTGAACGCCAGCGGGTTCAGCATCGCCGAAGCGAAGACGAGCACCGAGGCGGAGACAAGCGTAAACGCGGTCACGAACCCCGGAGTGACTTCGCCGCGCGGCAGCGCACGCGCAGCCGTGCGCGGATTCCGGGCGTCGAACGGGAGGTCCGCCAACCGGTTAAACGCCATCGCCGCGCTCCTGGCTCCGACCATAGCCAACAGTATCCATCCGATCTGCCCCGGACTGGGAAAGCCGCGCGCCGCGAGAAAGGCGCCGAGGAACGCAAACGGAAGGGCAAAGACCGTATGTTCGATCTTTACCATCTCCAGCGTGGTCTTGACTCTTCTCAGCAAGCGCACACCATGCGAGCGACCTCCTGCTTGATAGAAGGCCCCCGGGCCGAAACGCCGTTTCCGGGGCAGCACGCAGCAACCCGGAGAGAGGCCGTTCGCACTTCGGGGTTTTTATCGGCAGGAAGCCGGGATTTGGTGAATAAATTCATCGGCCCCGGCATACCGGCAAATGTAAGAAACCCAAAGAATAGCAAAACCGGCAGACTGGGCCAAGCCTCCCTGCCCGTGGGTGCCCCGGCCGGATTCCCCCGGCCTCCCGTTGCCATACTGTAATGTTTGGGCCGGGTGTGAATTCTTTACGCTTCCGGGAGTTTTTCATGCCTGGGAGCCGTCTGCCATCAGCTCTCAGCCCCTGAAGGCTGACCGCGGAATGCTGAGAGCTTCTCACCAGGACAGTAATCCACTTGAAATGCGAGTGACCAACCGATAGCTTAAGCCTTCACTGGAGAGGAGCTTTGGCCCGCGGATACGATCCCATCCTCCTGGAAATCTTCAGGTCGCTCTACGCCGCCGTTGCCGAGGAGATGGGCGTGACTCTCCGCCGCACCGCATTCTCTCCCAATATCAAGGAGAGGCGGGACTACTCCTGTGCAGTCTTCGATTCGAGGGGGGAACTGGTGGCCCAGGGCGATCATATGCCTGTCCACCTGGGTTCAATGCCGATGTCGGTGGCTGCAGCAGTCCGCGCGGTGAGGATGCTGCCTGGCGATATCGTCATCCTCAACGATCCCTACGAGGGAGGAACGCACCTCCCTGACTTGACGCTGGTAAGCCCGGTATTTGACTCCGGATCAGGGGTACTCCTCTTTCACGTCGCGAGCCGCGCGCACCACTCGGATATCGGGGGCATGACGCCCGGCTCGATGCCGCTGAGCACCGAGATCTTCCAGGAGGGATTGCGCATCCCTCCGCTGAAGCTCTTCAACGAGGGTCGTCCTGTGCAGGACGTATTCCGGTTGCTCCTGGCCAACGTGAGGACGCCCCGCGAGCGCGAGGGGGATATCACGGCCCAGGT
>JAFNAH010000584.1 GCA_017860075.1 Acidobacteriota bacterium
CCTGCGATCAAGATCAGCCCGGGTGACACGTATCGGCTCGATATCTTCAACGGCGTGGTCGTGAGCTCGAGCGGCGGCGACCAATCGCCGATTGAGGCTGGCATCCTGATGGCCGAGGACCCGGTCGATGCCCGCTACGACCGGACGATCGTGACGGTCCGCTCGGAATCAAGGCCATTCTCGTTCGCCGCCGATGAAGCCGCGCGCGGCGACCGGATCCTCGTGGACGACCTTGGCGTGCTCGTCGTTCGTGGCGATGACAGGATCACGCTCGAAGCCTACCGCCGGCTGCTGAAGACCGAGTCTGCGGCCAGAACCGTATATGACCGGGTCTCCGGAGAGCAGGAGCAGACGCTGGAGAGGGCATGGGGAGACATGCCGCTCAAGCGGCCGCTCTATTTCGTGCACGGTATTCCGGGCGACCGGAATGCCATGCGCCAGCTGCCCGACGGCACGATCGAGATTGCCGGCAAAGGCCGGTGGTTTGACCTGCAGTCCAGCGACAATGACTCGAGGCGCAAGAGCTGGAAGGCGAGGGTATACGCGCTCGAATTCGGTTTCCCGCCCGGCAACCTGAGGGGCGGTCGTGATCTCAAGGACGGCTACCTGCCGCTGCTGCGCACATGGTGGCAGCAGGGAGCGATCTACTACGAGCAGAGCACCATCCTTGACAAGCTTGATGGTGACCTGACCCGGGTGAGCCTCGACGACCCTACGCTCCTGCTCATGCGGGTTCGCGTCGTGAATACCTCGGCAACGGAGGAGGCCCGCGCGACGCTGCTGATCAGGGGACGGGAGGAGAGTATTCGACTCGAAGGGGACCGGATCATTGCCGACTATGACGGGTCACCGCGCGTTCGATGCCTGCTCCGTACCGGAGGACACGGTCAGACGACCGCCGAGGGCGATGGCATCCGCTGGGCACTGCCTCTGAAGGCGCGCGAGTCGTGTGACCTCTTCATTGCCGTGCCGTCGGTGACGATCACCGGTGAAGCGGAAATCGAAGGTGTGCGGAACAGAAATTTCGACGCCGACGCCGGGCGAATCTGCCGGTACTGGGAAGACATGACCAGCCGCGGCAGCCGAATCACGACGTCGGAGCCCTGGCTTGACGACTTCCATAGAGCCCATGCGCGACACCTGATGGTGAATTGCTACAAGGAGCTCGGCTCGGATCGGCTGCACGCCCACGTGGGGACGTTCGATTACGGCGACTACCCGAACGAGTCGATCATGATGATCAGCGATCTCGATCGGCGCGGCTATCACGACGAGGCGCGGCGGTGCCTGGACAACTACCTTCACAACCAGGGCACGGTCGCGTTTCTTGGGAATTATCGAAGCAAGGAAGGCATGTTCTACGGGTCGGGCGGCCACGAAACCGGCAACTACAACAAGAGCCACGGCTACATCATGTGGGGCATGGCACACCACTGGTGGACGACGCGGGATCGCTCCTGGATGGAGAAGGCCGCGCCGAAACTCGTCCAGTCGTGCGAGTGGGTAATCCGGGAGCGTCAGGCGACGATGAGGCCGAATGCCGATGGTTCGAGGCCGCTGGAGTACGGTTTCCTGCCGACCGGTTCCCTCGAGGACGTCACCGATTTCTGGCACTGGCTTGCGACGAACTCGGCGACCGTCTGGGGTTTCGACGCCGTGGCCGAGGCGCTGGCAGATTACGGCCACCCCGATGCCGGGCGGTTGAAGGGAGAGGCGCGCGCCTACCACGACGACTTCATGCGGGGGCTGACCGAATCGCGTGTCCTCGCACCGGTCGTCCGGCTTCGCGACGGCACATACGTACCAAAGTATCCCTCGCGTTTGTATGAACGCGGACGGGCACATGGGTGGCTTCGCGAAACGCTCGAAGGCTCGATCTTCCTGCTTTACTACAAGCTGATCGCGCCGGGATCGCCGGGTGCCAGGTGGATCCTCAAGGACTACGAGGACAATCTCTACATCTCGAACCAATATGGCTACGAGATACCTGCTTTCGATGCATTCTGGTTTTCGAGGGGCGGGTTCTCGATGCAGGCGCAACTGCTCGATGGGCCGCCTCCGTACCTCTACCGGGACGAGATCAAGCACTACCTGCGGGCGTACTTCAACGGGTTCTCTTCGGCGTTCTACCCTGACATCAGGATGTGCAACGAGCACTCACTGCCTGAGCTCGGCTATCCGGCAGGCGATCACTTCAAGAGTTCCGACGAGGCGCAGTCCACGTCGTGGGGCTGATGTTCGTTTACGAGGACCGCGCCGACCTGCACCTCGGCCGGGCGATTCCCCGCTACTGGCTCGCCCAGGGAAAGAAGATCGGCATAGAACGCGATGCGTCATATTTCGGCCCGCACTCGTGGACCATGACCTCCGACGTGGCCAACGGGCAGATCAGGGCGACGGTAATTCCGCCGACACGCAATCGCCCGGCGAACATCTTCGTCCGGTTCCGACATCCGGCAGGCAGGCCGATGCAGGGTGTCACGATTAACGGAAAGCCGTGGACCAGGTATGACGCAGGCAAGGAATGGGTAGTTCTTCCCGGCAGCGCCGATGGACCGCAGGAGATCGTGGTCCGCTATTGATGAATCGGGATCGGATTCGGTATCGGGATCGATATCGATTGCGATATCGATTCCGACTCTTTGAGGCTGGTCAGGGGGCATTCGCGACCGTGCGCTCCGAACGGGCGGGCGGAGAGCCGAAGCGCGGAGCGCCGTAAGAATGTGGTCGCAGTCACTTCCCCGAGTACCGGAGATAGATCATTACGAGAGACGACACCGCAACCAACGCCGCGTTGCACAGGATCCATATCCGCAGGAAACGACGCTGCCGCCACTGGCGCGCGACATACCTGTCGCGCATGAGTTCCTGGAATTCAATTACGTCCATAGTCGAGCGACACAGTATCTCCCGCCTGAATCGGCAATCAGTGTCGCAGATCACAGATCCCGGGGGAGCCGGCGGACGGCCAAAACTCCGGCCGCCAGATATCGGGGCCCTGGGGCAATGGTGGGAGGAGAGTCAAATCCCCAAACAGCGAGACGGGCCCTCGCGGGCCCGTCCCGGAAATAGTCAAGCCTCTACTTGCGCAAATCAGGCTTTGGGCTTCTTGTCGTGAACCTTCTTGATGGCATCGGCGTAGTTCTCAACCTTGACGTTCTTCTTCTCGTGGCAGGCCTTGCAATCCTTTTCGGTGGGTTCGATCAGGCCCGCGGCCTTTGCCTTCGCCTTGTCCTTCATGATTGCCATTGTCTTGTAATTGGAGCCGGGACCGTGGCAGTCCTCGCACTCCACCTTGGCGGCCGCGTGCTTTGTCGTCTGCCATGAGGCGAACTCCACCTTGTGGCAGAGCTTGCACTTGTCAGCCCCAACCTTGGTAGGGGCCTGGCCGTAGACAAAAGCAGCTACGAACACGAACAGCAACAAAACCAACAG
>JAFNAH010000095.1 GCA_017860075.1 Acidobacteriota bacterium
TCCGGTGATCGACGACACGCAATAGATGATGACCATCCGCGGACTGCCGTATAGCTCTGCCGCGGCCGGCGCAAGCTGCCGGACCCACAGCATGTTGATACCGATGTGAAGGATGCTGCCATGCAGCCAACCCGCGGTCAGGAGTGTCCACCATCGGTCATACCCGAAGACCGGTATCGCCCCACTGGCCCCGAACATGAAGAGACTGCGGGAGCTCGGCGCCAGAATGGAGAGTCCGCTCATCGAGATTCCGCGCGGGTCTGCCAGAAGCGTGGCCAGGTACAGCGCCACGCATCCCCATATCAGCACCGGCACGAATCCCGCGTCATAGCCGAGCCGGCGCAGGACAGGGCCGAAACCCCACATGCCGGGATTTCGCCGCCCGCAGTTCCAGCAGACTTCGTCCCGGACACCCACCAGTTTCCCGCAGTAGGCGCACAGCGCCGATCCCGTCGTTCGACGTCCAAACATATGTCCCCCCGTTCTCCGGGCTCATCTGCTCCAGGTATCACATTGTAGCGAAAAACCGCATCCAATTGGCGGCCCGTTGTCGGGCGGGCTTCCCGGTATCGGGGTCGCAGCCGGCATCGGCAATCGAAATCATCATGAGCCAGCGCAACCTGGGATCGAAGGCAGACCCGACGCAATACCGATTCCGACCCCGCGGGTGACAAGGTCACGGAAGTGGTATGATTTCGTCCGAATCAGGTGCAGCCTCGAATAATGTCGTCAGGATCGCAATATAGAGGAATGTGTACATTATCCGGACAGTTGACACCGCATGGCGAAGTTGCTTAATGTCTCATTGATGATCCCGCGCAAGATCCCGCAGTGGCTCTACAACATACGGGGTCAGGTGCCTCGAAGTGTCGCCCTGGCCCTGGGGTTGATCCCGATCGCGGTCCTGCTCGCCCTCTGGTGGGGACTGACCCGCGGCATACCGGAAGAGCGGACGCTCGGTCCGACGATTCTCCCAAGCCCGGCAGAAGTGATCGCCAGCATGTCCGATCTTGTCCACAGCCCGGACCCCGAAAACCGCAACCTCTTCGATCACATCGGGATCAGCCTCCGCAGGGTAGGGCTGGGTTTCCTCCTGGCGCTGGCGATCGTCCTCCCTCTGGGTATACTGATCGGCGCCTTCGGGAGTATGCGCGCGCTCCTCAGCCAGGTGGTGACCGCAAGCGGCTACATTCCTATCGCGACGCTCGTACCTCTTACGATGTCCTGGTTCGGATTGGATGAGGCCCAGAAAGTCGTCTTCCTCGCCATGGCCTTCGGCATATTCCTGCTCCCCATGGTCGCCAAGGCGATCGACAATGTGCCGGACGTTTACCTGCGGACCGCGTACACGCTCGGTGCCAGTCGCTTCCATGTGATCACCCGTGTTCTGGTGCCGGTCGCCCTTCCCGACATCTGGCACGCGATGCGGCTCGCATTTGGGGTGGGTTGGAGCTATCTCGTCCTGGCCGAGGTAGTCGTAAAGAGCGGTGGGCTGGGCGACCTCATTGACACAGCCCGCCGCCGCGCCATGTCCGGGCGTGTTTACCTCGTCATCATCATCATTACCATCATAGCCTGGCTCGCTGACCTCCTGTGGGAGAAGCTGGCTGGGGTTTTGTTCCCATATCGCGCGAGGCAATCGTGACTGCCCCGACCGGAGACAATAAGACGCCTATCGTCGAATTCCGGGGAGTCACGATCCGGTTCGGTTCCTTCACCGCTGTCAGCGATATTTCTTTCAGGGTCTCGGTGACCCCGGACCAGGGCGAGTTCGTGACCATCATCGGACCTTCGGGGTGCGGCAAGAGCACTTTGCTGAACGCCATCGCCGGCTTCCTCAAGCCGACTCAGGGCGAAGCGCTCGTGATGGGTGAGCCGGTCCGGGGACCGGGGCGTGACAGGGGGATGATCTTTCAGCAGTACAGCTCCTTTCCCCACCTCACCGTGCTCCAGAATGTGATGTTCGGGCTCAGGCTCAACAGGCGGAAGATCGGCTTGGATAGATCGTCAATGCGCTCCAGGGCAGAGGAGTTGATCGCCCAGGTCGGGCTGGCGGATCACATGCACAAGTATCCCGGGCAGCTGTCCGGGGGCCAGCAGCAGAGAACCGCGATCGCCCGCTCGCTTGCGCTCGAACCGCGGATCCTTCTGATGGATGAGCCGTTCTCGGCTTTGGATGAGCCGACTCGCCTGGAGATGCAGGAACTGCTGGTGGAGCTGTGGCACAGGGTGCACCCGACGATTCTCTGCGTCACGCACAGCGTGGCTGAGGCAGTCTACCTGGGGCAGAGGGTTTGGATTTTCACGCAGGCGCCGGGCCAGATAGCCTACGACATAATGGATTGCATCCCTCCTTCGGTAGGCATACCGCCCCTCGTGGCGCAAGAGCGCACCGAATTCAAGAACGCCGTGTATGTGGTCACCGAGGCTTTCCGTCGCGTATCGGAGGGATCAACGAAAGACACGGCGGCTGAATCGGAACCGCCGGAACCACGGGATTCCACATGAAACCGAGCTTCAGCGACTATGTACGCGAGGCTTTCCACGCGCGTCCGATCGGCATGTTCGTTCCGCCCAACTGGGTCGGACTTGGCGTATTCGGCCTGCTGGGATTTCTCAACCCGGGCTTCTGGGTGATGGGCGTGGGCCTCGAGTTGGCATACCTGGGGGTCCTGGCCACCAATAAGCGCTTTCAGCGCCTCATCGATGCCACGTTCCTCGGCAAGACGACCAAGGGCCGGCAGGAGATGGTGAATGACCTGGTCAGTCAGCTTGGGCCTGAGGGGCTAAAGCGCTACCGCAACCTGGAAATGCGCTGCCGCGCCATCCTCGAGCAGCAATCCCGCGGGGGCCCCATCCCGTCGGGGGTTGAGAGTCAGGGCGAGGGGTTGAGCCGTCTTCTCTGGGTTTACCTCCGTCTGCAGCTGACAAGGCAGGCAATCGAAAGGATCGTCCGCGAAACCGAGGAGCCCCGCGAAGACTCGGGCCGAATCGAGGAGAGGATTCGTGCGCTCGAAACCCGGTTGAAAGAGGCGGACCTGACCGAGGATCTGCGCAGAAGCCTTGCGGGTCAGATGGAGATACTCCAGCAGCGGGTCGAGAAGAGAAAAGAGGCGCGGGACAAACTCGCTTTCCTGGATGCGGAGCTGACACGGATCCAGGAGCAGGTCGAGCTTGTGCGGGAGCAGGCGGTACTGGCAGCCAGCCCCGAAGCACTGTCGCAACGAATCGATCAGATCACGACGACTCTTGGGGGTACCAACCAGTGGATTCGCGAGCAGCAGCAGATATACGGCGCCGTGGAGGACCTTCTCGCCGAGCCGCCGCCGCTCTCGCTGGATGCGCGTGCCAAGCAGTCTCAGTGATTGATGAAACGGAGCCCGATGAGCATAGACCTACCCCCTTGGGCCGTTGAGATGAGAGACCTCTTCAGGTCCGGATCGGTCGCGCAGTTCATCCTGCACGGGAACGTGTTCGACGTCGTGCCGGCTCCCGGCCCGGGCGGCGGACGCCTCCTCTCTCTGAACACGTTTCTGGACGAGGTTATGTTCGAGCGGTACGACACGGTCCTGCACTATGACCGTGGCCGCGGAATCAGGGCGACAAGGGGCGCGGAGGAGTGGTCGGAATGGCTCCGCCTGGCTCTCGGCGACCAGGCCGGCGCCTTCGCACAGACCCGAGAGCCGGGCGCCGCGATGGAGCTCATCGATCGATACCTGCTGCGCACGCTCAACCTGCAGTCACTTTCGGGACGTGAGGCGGGAGCCCGCAAGATCGCAGTCGTGATCGATTTCGCCGAGTTCGCCGTTCCGCGCGGCGATGCGATCCAGCTGGGTGGGGCCTTCAGCGCCAACGTGGTCAAGGTTCTGGGCTGGGCGAACGATCCGGCGATACTTCAGTCCAACATCGTGACGGTGCTGCTGACCGAGGGCCTTCACGACCTGAACGAGCTTGTGGTCGAGAACCCTCACGCCACTTCGCTCCGTATCCCGCTTCCGACCGAAGGGGAGATGGGAGAATACCTGGAAGCGCTGGTGGCAACCACGTTTCCCGAGCTCCCGTCGAAATGCGAGGTCGCGTTGGATGCCCTTGCGCGCAGGCTGACCGGTCTCAGCAGGGTAGGGGCGCGCACCGTGATCTCGCGCGCGCTGAAGAACAGCCAGACCATCACCGCGGCGTGGCTGTCGAACACGAAGAAAGAGATGATCGAGCGGGAATGCCAGGGCCTGCTCGAATTCATCGAATCGCGTTTCACGCTCGACAATATCGCCGGGCACGACGCGGTCAAGACCTGGTTGAGGGAGGACGCGCGGTTACTCCAGCGCGGGATACTATACGCGCTCCCGATGGGTTACCTGATCACAGGGCGGATCGGGACGGGCAAGACCTACCTGGTGCAGTGCTGGGCCGGCGAGCTCGGGATCCCTTGCGTGGTTTTCAAGAACTTCCGCGACAGGTGGGTTGGCGCCACCGAGTCCAACCTGGAGAAGATTTTCTCGGTTCTGCGGGCGCTCGGACAGGTGGTGGTGTTCGTGGACGAAGCCGACCAGGCGGCGGGCAAGCGTGAAACCGAGAGCTCCGACAGCGGCCTGTCGGGCCGTGTCTATTCGATGCTGGCCAAGGAGATGTCGGATACCCGCAACCGCGGGCGGATCATCTGGGTTTTCGCGACCTCCCGTCCGGACCTTCTCGAGGTGGACCTGAAACGCCAGGGCCGGCTGGACGTGCACATCCCGCTTTTTCCGCCTGAGACGCGCGAGGAGATGCGCGGGCTCCTCATTGCGGTCGCGCGCAAGCTCAGGGTCCCGCTCGAAGAGGCCGATCTGCCCGATCTCCCGGAAACGGTCGTGCTCGGTGGAAATGAGATCGAAGGCATCCTCGTGCGCGCCCTGCGCACGCGCGAACTCTCGCCGGAGCCGCGCCGTCCGATCAAAGAGATCCTGTCGGGTGTGTTTGCGGAGGTGCGGCCGAGCGCCCACACGCGTAAACTCGAGTACATGGACCTTGTCGCAGTGAAGGAGTGCACAGACGCGCGATTCCTGCCGCTCAGATTTCGCGAACTTCCCCCCGAGAGGCTGGAGGAGCGCATCGACGAACTGAGGAGATTTGCCTGACCATGTCCCTGCTCGATCTTTTGCAGTCCGTGGGCGACCGCCTGGGCATCATCGAGAAGGAGGTGCCGCGTTCTGCTTCGGAGACGCGCCCCAAGATTCGGACGCGGGTGGTCACGCTTGCCGATCTGAAGAGCGAGATAAGAACCGATGAGGTGCGCGCACTCGCCGACACCCCTGCGGAGCTGGCGGTTCCATTCGAGAAGATTTTCGAAACGGCCGGGCTTCCGTCCACACCTTCCGGCTGGAACATTGAGCGCCTGGGCAAGCTGCTCGGTACGGCCCCGTTCAGGGACCGGCCGCGGGAAACCGTGCAGAAGATGATCCTCGAGATCCTTGCCTCGGAGAAGGTCGATGTCGAGGATCTCGTGAAGGATGCCGTGTCGCGCGACCAGGCGCTGGACGCTTTCGAGAAGTCAGTCGAGCGGAAGATGGCGGATCGGATCGCGGCCAACGAGCACGAACTCGCGATGACGAAGGCGCGCATTGAAGATCTCCGCAAAGAGAGTGCTCGCCTCGAGGGCCTGATCGGGGCCGACACGGAAAAGTGGCGCGAGTGGCGCCGCAAGAAGCGCAGCCATGAAATGGATCTCGCCCGGGCCGTGAGTTACCTGATCGACCGGGACGTGATCACTACCGGCGCCGAGGACGCATAGTTGAATCCTTTCGCAGGCGTGATGATTCCCGGGGTTTGCACCCCGGGCTTTTCTGTCGGACCCTTTCAGGGTCCTCCGGGTCGGTCACGGCTGCGTTCGGCGAGGTTTCGTCTTGGGGATCGTCCGGGAGGTAGACTGAGCAGCCCGCCCGCAGTGATTGAATGAAGAAAGTCCGAAACAGCGCCCTGAAGCTGGCGTGCTCATGCTGAACCTACGGGACGTGCGGTCGAAAATCCACCCCGAAGGGGTGGGACGGATCAGCCCGGGGTGTAAACCCCGGGGAGAGGGATAACGATGCATCCCCAACCCTGAAGGGGTTGGACAGAATCGCGAAATAGGACACTTAGTCATGGA
>JAFNAH010000096.1 GCA_017860075.1 Acidobacteriota bacterium
CGATGCGAGCGGTTTCGCCAGGTTCCTCCGCCGCTCGAACTTGAATCCCTGCACCAGCCGGCTCAATTGAGCGGCATAGTAGCCGAAGGACCTGGCCCCGGAAAATGGCGGGGTCTGCACGCTGCACGCCCCGCACAGATGTCCCTCGTCCGTCAGCGGCATCTGAAATGGCAGGCCGCACGAAGGGCACCACGGGGGCTTCAGGCGCAGGCTGACTGCTTTTCCCCAGCAGTCGCCGCAAACGCTGCAGTCGCGCAGACGGGCCACCGGGGCGGTGCACAGGAAACACCGGTCCGGGAAAATGAGATTGAGGATTCCGTCACAGGTCTGGCTGATGCGGGAAACGGGCAGGTGCCTGTGAGAGGGTAAAACAGGTTTCGAACTCACCGGCGTGAAGTCCGGAAGAATCAACCTTCGTTGTTGTCCAGAAGACCTTTTTCCAGAAGCGCCTGGCACCCGAGGCAGTGCTGCGTCCACGGCACGGCGTCGAGCCTCTTGGGTTGAATCGGGTTCTCGCAGTGGACGCACGTTCCGTAGGTCTTGTTCTCCATCCGCTCCAAAGCCTCGCGGATCAGCTGCAGTACATGCCGGTCCCCCGAGCTCTTGCCGAAATTGAACTCCTTCGTGTAGGACTCGACGGCCATGTCAGCAACGTCCTGGATGTCGGGTTCCTTCTCGCGGCTGTATCCTTCCGTTCTCTGAACCATGCTGGCGAGGGACATCTGCTTCTCGAGCAGCTTTTGCCTGTAATATGCCAGCTTCTTGGCGTCCATTCTCCATTCTCCGGATTCTCTATTTATGGTACGGGATGTTCCGCAGGATGCAGGCCGCTCTGTACAGTTGCTCCAGCAGAAGCACGCGGCACATCTCGTGAGTCCAGGTCATCCTGCCAAACGAAATTCTGAGCCGTGCCCCGTCCAGGATCGTCGAATGAATTCCCGACGGCCCGCCGATCACAAATGCAAGGGCGCGGGTGCCGCGATTCAGCTCCGATTCCACCCACCGGGCGAAATCGACGGAAGACATCTCCTTGCCGGAAACGTCGAGCACCACGGTCTTGCAGCCTGCAGGGAGCGCTCTCGCGATTTCTTCCGCCTCCGCTTCCAGCAAGTCTCGTCCGCGCCCCCCACGGGCCTTCGACACGTCGCGGATCTCCATTACCTCACACGGAAAAAAATGGCGGACCCGCTCGAGATAATCTTCCGTCAGGGCACGCAGCGACGTATTTCTCGTCCTGCCTATCCAGAGGACCTTCAGTTGCATCTCTCTGGCGATCCTCTCGGCTAGAATTGAGTGAGAATTCTACAGGAAGAGGAGCAAGTGGTAAATACCCTGTTCCCCGCAGGCCGCGCTGACGAATACCGGTTGCGCTATCTTCTGGCGGACGCCGGCGTCTTCCGCGTCTTAGCGTTCAGGACCTTCTGTGCATCGAGCCGCTTCCCGTCCCGCCACAGCCTTTCCAGGTCGTAATAGGCGCGGGCGCTCTTTGAAAAGACGTGAACCACAATGTCGACATAATCCATCAGGATCCACTCGGCGTGCCGGTAGCCTTCGACGTGGTTGGGACGTATCCCGTTTTCCTTCAGCTTCTTCTCCACTTCGTCCGCGATGGCCTGGATCTGTCGTGAGGAGTCTCCGGAACACATCAGAAAGTAGCTGGCAAAGCTGGCGACCTTCGAGATATCGAGGAGTACGATGTCGAACGCCTTCTTGTCTTCAAAGGCAGTCAGCGCCAGTCTCAATGCTTCTTTCATTACTCACCGTAGATGTTTAGTTTTTCAATGTATTCTCGAACCCTGGCAGGCACCAGTTTGTCAGCAGGGCTCCCAGCCGCCACCAACCGCCTGATCTCCGACGCGGAGATGTCAGGCGCACCGACATCGAGAAGATACACGCGACGTTCGCCGCCCTCTTGCGCCTTCCTGATCGAGGCACGGATTTCGGCAGGCTGGCGGTCTCTCAGGTCGAGCATCCTGTCCCGCGCATCCCGGGGAAGCAACGCGGCCGGCTCGGGGATGTCGACGCCGGGGCGTGTCACAAAAACGCAGTCGTAAGAAGCCAGCAGGCGCTCGCTCTCGTGCCATGAGCCGACGTCGAGGAGGGAATCCCCGCCGGCAATGAAAAACAGGCGGGCACGCTCTCCGCGGTTCTTCTGATCCAGCTTCTCGAGCGAGTGCACCGAGAAGGGGCTGGCGGGCGGGTCCAACTCGACCATCGAAGGGAGAAAGGATCGTGTGCCGGCGACCGCCAGGCTGACCATGGCGTACCGATGAGTGAAAGGGACAAGCCCCCCCGCCGGCTTGTGGGGCGGCGTAGCCGCTACGATGAAGTGGACACGCTGGAGCTGGAACAGGTCACGGATTCGCCGGGCGATAAACAGGTGCCCGAAGTGAATCGGATTGAAGCTCCCGCCAAGCACGCCCAGCCTGGTCTCGGTCAAAAAGTCGGTCCCCTCCGATAATGCACTCATCCTATCACAAGATTGAACAACCGCGATCATCACGACGGCGGCTGGAGGCCAAGCATCCGGGCCAACAGGTGAACAAGTTCGGGAATGCCCCGGCCCGTGACTGACGAAATCGCATGGAAAGGGATCTTGCGCCTCGCGCACATGATCTTCAGGCGCGTCAGGCTTCGGGGATCGTGCAGGGCGTCTATCTTGGACGCCAGCACCACCTGCCGGCGACGGGCAAGGTCGCTGTTGAACAGCTCGAGTTCCCGGAGGAGCGTCTTGAAGTCCTGCACAGGATCGCGCGGCTGCGAAACATCGATGAGATGGACGAGAACCTTCGTTCTCTCGATGTGCTTGAGGAACTTGTCGCCCAGGCCATGGCCCTCGTGCGCCCCCTCGATCAGTCCCGGAATGTCGGCGACGACAAAACTGCGGAAGTCCTCCAGGGCCACGACCCCCAGGTGCGGCTCCAGCGTCGTGAAGGGGTAATCAGCGATCTTAGGCCTCGCAGAACTGATTCTCGAAATGAGAGTGGACTTGCCGACATTGGGAAAACCGAGGAGTCCGACATCCGCGATCAGCTTAAGGGTGAGGGACAGGTCGAACTCGTCTCCGAGGCGCCCCGGTTCGGCGCGCCTGGGCGCCTGATGCGTGGGGGTCGCGAACCGCGCGTTGCCGCGCCCGCCCGCGCCTCCGCGCGCAGCGAGAATTCGCTCGCCGGGCCCGGAGAAATCGTGGATGAGATCGTGCCCCGGTTCCCTGAAGACCTGCGTGCCCGGGGGAACCGGGATCACCAGGTCTTTTCCGTCCTTCCCGTGCCGCTGCGATCCCTCACCGTGCGCACCCCTGCCCGCTTTGAAGATCCGCCGGTATTGGAAATGGAGCAGTGTGTTCACCCGATCCGTACATTCGAGGTATACGTCACCGCCGCGGCCGCCGTCGCCTCCGCTCGGCCCGCCCCGAGGCACGAACTTTTCCCTGCGGAATGCCATGCACCCGTTGCCGCCCTTGCCTGCAATTACCCTTATCCTGGCTTCATCGATGAACATAGGTGCACAGTCGCGCCCGACATTTCACGCTGGACTATCCTCCGGGTGGAAATGGGAATCGGCGTCGGAATCGCTATCGACCTCAAGCTGATTGAAGTCCTGCGGCCGATCATGATCTCGAATAGCGGTTGCGATCGCGACCCCGATTCCGACGCCGACACCGGGTGGCCTTCACCCCTGGAGCTCGATATTCGCATCAGTTACGGTTCGTCGGAACGGTTCACGCACTCCAGGTAGCACGGTTAGAAGCCGTGGTCTCAAGCCGAAAAAAAGGGACCCCTTTGCGGGGTCCCCGGAAACCTGCCTCGAGCGGAAATCGGCGTGTATCAAGTCAACTCGGGTTGAACATGCACGTACCTGCCCAACCGCCCGCGGTCCTGGTAGGCAACTATCCCGCTGATTTTCGCGAACAGAGTGTGATCGCGGCCGATTCCGACGTTGGAACCGGGCTTGATGCGGGTGCCGCGCTGACGAACGATGATGGTACCCCCGGTCACGGCCTGCCCGGCGAAGCGCTTGGCGCCCAGCATCTTGGGCTGACTGTCGCGACCGTTCCTGGAGCTTCCAACGCCTTTCTTGTGTGCCATTTGTGCCTCTGTTTCCTGCGATCAGAGCGAGCGCCGCAAATCCGCCTGCTAGGCGACGCTGATCTTCTCAATCCTGACTTCCGAGAAATGCTGGCGGTGTCCACGGGTGCGCCGGTACTGCTTCTTCTTCTTGTATTTGAAGACCAGAACCTTGTCCCCCTGGCCGACCTTCTCGACGATTCCCTTTACCACGGCACCCGCGACCATCGGCTTGCCGACGTAGGTATTGTCGTCCGAGCGGACGAGGAGGACATCCTTGAACTCGACCTCGGAGCCCGAGTCAACTCCCAACTCTTCGATCCGGACGACTTCGCCCTCGGACACACGGTACTGCTTCCCGCCGCTCATTATCACTGCGTACACAGTCCACCCTCCAGGGAAAGCCAATATACATAGCGTATCCGGGCTGCAAGGGCAACCCCTAATTTCACCGGATGCGCTTGCGGAACTGAAAGTCCAGACCGTATCCGCCATTCTCATCCTGCGTCGCCACGATCGAGAGGTTCTTCGTAACGTCGAACTCGAGGATCACGATCTGTTCCTGCGACTGCGACAGGTTGCGCGAGTAGGTGACCACCACGTCCTTGGATAGCCTGCGTGTGATCGTTACCCTTGCCGTCGGATCGTTGTCTGCTCCCGCCAGAAAAGGATCCACACGGAAGTTCTGGAAACCGAAGACCCTCTCCACCTGTCTGGACAGGCCTCCCGTGATCCCCTCGGAAAGAAGCCCCGCGGCGCTGAGGCCGGCCACCTCCGACTGGCGCCGGATATCGCTCTCGGCGGCGCCGCCTCTTTGCCCGGATGCCAGCAGCGATACCGCGTCCACCGTTGAGAGCGGGGGATCCGAAGTCAGGTTGAAGACGAGTTTGTCGAGCGGGCCTTTGACGTCCAGGACCAGGCGATAACGTTTGAGGTCCACTTCTGCACGCGCGTTCAGGTTCGGGTTGATCCGGGTCCTGTCGTAGAATTCCGCCCGGGCGAACACAAACTCGAAGCGGTTCCCCCGGAACATGATGGAGCCCTCGTTGGCTTCCATGTAACCGACGAGCGACGGGTAAGCCGGCGTGCCGCGGAGCCGCAAGCGGAAACTCCCACGCAACTGCACGGTCTCGTCGTCGATGACCAGGCCTTGATTTGATTGGAGCTCGAGGTTCAGTCGCAGTCCGCTCAGAGCCGGGTCTGATACCAGTGGCCCGGCGCCGCCGCCCCGCCTTGCCACCTGCTCCAGCAGGCTGATCGGGCGCAGGTACTCCGCACGCGCCACCTCGACCTGGCCCGAGAGTATCTGGTAGTTGGGATTGCCGCCAAGGGTAAGCTTCGCGTCGAAGGTAGTGCGGAAGTCCTTCGGATAGGGAATCCGTGCCTTCCTGACGCCGATCTGCAGGTTGAACGAGCGGATCTCACCCGTCTTGTGCTCTGCCGTTCCGGATACGTCGAACGTCCCGGTTGCCATCCTGCCGCGGACACTCTCCAGGCGCACCGCGTCCCGCGAGAACACGAGCTTCCCTTCGACACCTGAAAGGCCAAAGGGCAAGTCGCTGTAGTCAAACTGGGCGCCGCCGAGATTGGCCTGTCCTATCACCTCGGGGTTGCGCACCGTCCCCGACGCCCTCACATCGAGTTGCGCGGAGCCGGCGACACGGAGCTTCTCCACCAGGCGGTCCGCAATCTTGAGGTTCACGTTTCCGCCGAGCTTGAGGTTCAGTCCCTGCGCGGATGGCGCGGGGACATCACCGCTAAGAGTCAGGTCGGTTCCCTCCCCGACAAACTTCGCCTCGTCAACATGCAGCTTCTGGCTCGCCATGGAAAACCGGATCTTCCCCTGGTTGTGCAGGTCATAACCGCGGATCTTGAGCCGGGCACCGTCCATCTCGCCGCGCAGAACCAGCGAGGACGGCTCGGCAAATCTTCCCTCGATCTCGAGCTGTCCCTGCAGCGCCGTGCTCAAGTCGCTCAGGAGGCGCGGGATTTCCGGTGGAGCGAGCTTCTGGAGGTTCCAATCGCGAAACTCGAGCGAGGCCGTGCCGGG
>JAFNAH010000097.1 GCA_017860075.1 Acidobacteriota bacterium
CGGTGGTCCAACGCCACAGGTCAGCATCCAGCCCTGCGGCACAGAGTGCTGCGTGGTATTCCATCGTCATGGGCACAAGCCGTATCCGCCGCCCCTCGAGTACCAGATGCTCATGGTCTGCCATGTCCACCCCTCTGCCTCAGACAGCCTGCCGTATCTCGCCTGTCTGCTTGTCTTGCCCTTCACACTCGCCGATCAGCATCATGACGGTTACCCGGCTTCTGCGATTGAAATGCCTGACAAGGAAGGTCTCGAAGCTTGGTAGCGCTACTCGGATTCGAACCGAGGTTTGATGGCTGAGAACCACCCGTCCTAGTCCCCTAGACGATAGCGCCTCACTGCGGGGAAATGATACTAGCAAAGGGAGATAGGCGCGTCAACGGGAAATAAAAGTCGGCACGCGCCGGCGGCGCAAAACAACACGGCAGGGGCTGTATGTTAAGATTTGCGCTCCATTTCCCGGGGGGCGGGATGCGGAGATCCGGACTTCTGCTGGTAGTGCTGGCGGCCATGCTCTGGGGAACCGATTCCCTCTTCCGCCGCCCCCTGACCCGATCTCTGTCGCCGGTCACCATAGTCTTCCTCGAGCATTTGGTCCTTGTGCTGGTGATGTTGCCGTTCCTGTTCCGGTCTGCCCCGGTTCTCCGGAACCTGGGCAGGAGGGACTGGGTCGCACTCGCTTTTATTGCGCTGGGCGGATCGGTGGCCGCCACGAGCCTGTTTACCTTCGCAATCAAGCATGGAAACCCCAGCGTTGCCGCCTTGCTGCAGAAAACGCAGCCCATTTTCACCCTGCTCCTGGCCAAGTGGATTCTGGGGGAGCGGCCCGGCCGCTGGTTCTGGTTCTGTTTCCCGCCTGCCGTGGCCGGCGCTTATCTCGTCGCGGCGCCGGATTGGCGTGCGGCGTTTGCGTTCAACCTGCAACAGCCGGAGACCGCACTCGCGGCCATGGGAGCCGCCGCGTTGTGGGGATCATCCACTGTTTTCGGCCGCTACGTGGTTGCCAGGGTGCCGGCCCTCGTCCTGACAGGTTTGAGATTTGCGATCTCACTGCCCATGCTGGTGCTCCTGTATGTAATCCAGCCCCGGTTGGATCGCAGCCTGCCGGCGAGTATCGACGCGACTTTCTCGATTGTCGCCATGGCGCTGATACCGGGGCTCCTGGCACTCATCTTCTATTACCAGGGACTCCGTTCAACTTCGGCGTCTCTGGCCTCGATCGGCGAACTGGCTTTTCCCATAACCGCGGTAACCGCCAACTGGTATCTCCTCGGGAGCCGGTTGACGGTGTCGCAAATCCTGGGCGCCTGCATACTGGTGGCAGCCGTGACACTCCTGACCGTCCTGGGATCGACGAATTCAGCGCCGCCTCGGGCTCGCGAAGGCAGCACCCCGGGAGAGTGGACTGCATGAAGAAGCCCGTAGAGTTGCACGCAGCGTTCAGGTAAACTATTGGATTTGAATAAAGCACGAGGCTAGATCGATCTGTTGGGCTGTGTCTTGCTATGCTGTCAGGCCAAAATGAGATATCAGCTTCGGAGGACGGGCGGAAGCTCGTCCTGGCAACGCCCCGCGGCTTTTGCGCGGGCGTAGTCCGAGCTATCGATATCGTCAATCTTGCGCTCAGGACCTACGGTCAGCCGCTTTACGTCAGGCGCGAGATTGTCCATAACAGTTTTGTTGTCAGTGAGTTGCGCGCTCGAGGGGTCATTTTCGTCGACGAACTCGACGATGTTCCGGCAGGCGCTCGAGTGATCTTCAGTGCGCACGGGGTGTCGCCTGACGTCCGCCGCATGGCCGCAGAACGGGGACTGAAGGTAATAGATGCCAGCTGCCCATTGGTCATCAAAGTGCACCGCGAGGCGGTAAGGTATGCCCAGCAGGATTACACGATCATCCTGATCGGTCATGCGGATCACGATGAAGTCATCGGTACTCTCGGCGAGGCTCCGAATTCCATCCGGATCATCAGCAGCGCGGAAGAAGTCGCTGCGCTCCGGGTGCCGAACCCGGAACGGGTCGCGTGTCTCACGCAGACGACTTTGAGCCTTGACGACACCCGCGAGATATATGAACGGCTGCGGGAGAGATTCCCGTCCATTCAGGGGCCACCCTCTGAGGACATCTGCTACGCCACTCAGAACCGCCAACACGCAGTAAAGGAACTGGCACGCCATGTTGAGGTTGTGCTCGTAGTCGGTTCCGCCAATTCCTCCAATTCGTGCCGCCTGGTGGAGGTCGCCAGGAGCGCAGGTGTAGCGGCGCACCTGATAGGTACCGCGGACGACATCCGTCCGGTCTGGCTGGAAAGCATTCGAACTGCAGGTCTTACGGCGGGAGCATCGGTTCCGGAGAACCTGGTCGATCTCGTGATCGAGCGGATGCGCTCCCTGGGCTTCACGCAGGTTGTGAACGCAGGTGGAATCGTTGAGAAAGTGGAGTTTGCCCTGCCCGGGGAACTCATGTTCGATGCCACAGGGTCCGAGCAGGGGGCGAGCGGGATTGCCGCCTCCTCGGCTCGCGGATAGGGGCCATGATCGACGATCTTACATTCGTGACGGGTGCAACGGGTTTCGTCGGCAGCCACGTGGTGCGTCAATTACTGCTCCGCGGGGACCGCGTCAGGATCCTCGCGCGAAACTCAAGCCGCAAGTCGAACGTGGAGGGACTCGGCTGCGAGATCGTGATCGGGGATCTCAAGAACATGAGCTCACTGATCCGGTGCGTCCAGGGATGCCGTCGCATTTACCACCTCGCCGCAGACTTCCGTTTCTGGTCCCGCGACACCGGCGAGATCTACGAAAGCAACGTTGCCGGCACACGCAACCTGCTCTCGGCCTGCTGCGAGGCCAATGTCGAGAAGGTGGTCTATACCAGCACGGCGGGGACCATCGGATTCAGCAAGGGTAACCTGCCGGGTGATGAAGATACCCCGGTCAGCCTGGACGACATGATCGGGCACTACCAGCGCTCGAAGTTCATGGCAGAGCAGGTGGCGCTCGAATTCGCCGCTTCAGGCCTCCCTCTGGTCATCGTGAATCCGACGATGCCGGTCGGGGCCGGAGACATCAAGCCCACGCCGATGGGGAAGATGATACTGGATTTCATCCGCGGACGGATGCCGGCGTACGTGAACACCAGCATGAACATCGTCTGCGTCGATGACGTGGCTCGCGGGCATCTCCTGGCGGAGGAAAAGGGCCGGCCGGGGGAGCGTTATATCCTGGCGGGCGAGGACTGGAGCCTCGAGGAGATTCTCGACACGCTTGCCAGCATCTCCGGACGCCTCACGCCGAGAGTGGTGATCCCCCGCATCGTTGCATTGTGTGCCGCCTACATGGACAACCTGGTGATGGGGACACTATTGCGACGGGAACCGACTATTCCCCTCGATGCCGTCAGGTTGGCCGGTTGCAGGAACTACGTCAGCGGCGAAAGGGCGCGGAGCGAGCTGGGCTACAAAACGAGACCTGTCGAGCAGGGACTGCGCGAAGCCGTCGAGTACTTCCTCTATGAATGGCAGCCCGCCTCGGCCCACGATCGGATTTCGAATCTACGGCCGGATGCGGTGTAGAAGGCATTTGGATACGACCGGAGTATGAATAAGACTGAGACCGTGACTATCGACAAACACGCCGATCCTTCCGCGGTGCCGTCGGTGATGCAGGCAGCGGTCTACCAGGGCCGCGACAGGGTCGAGTTGCGTGAGGTCCCGGTTCCCGGGATCGGCGAAGGCGAAATACTGGTCCGCGTCGGGGCATGCGGCGTGTGCGCCACCGACATCAAGAAGATCGAGCTCGGTCTCGTCCCGCCCCCTCGTATCTTCGGCCACGAGATCGCCGGGACCGTGGTCCGCGCCGGCAGGAAGGTCACGAAGTTCGAGCCCGGCGCCAGAGTCGTGGTGCACCACCACGTTCCATGCCGTTGCTGTTTCTACTGCCGGCGGAAGCTTTACTCGCAGTGCGACATCTACCGTCGCACCGGAACTACCGCAGGGTTTGAGCCCGCCGGAGGCGGCTTCGCGGAGTACGTCCGTGTCATGGATTGGATTGTCGAAGCCGGAACGGTGGAGATTCCCGATGGGATCAGTTTCGAGGAAGCCAGCTTCCTGGAGCCTCTCAACACCTGCCTCAAGGCGCTGGAGACGGCCGAACTGGCGCCTGGCGAGGTGGTACTTGTTGTCGGACAGGGTCCGATCGGTCTGCTCTTGACGCAGGCGGCGCGCCATAACGGTTGCACGGTCGTGGGGCTGGACCTGATGGAAAGCCGATTGCGTGTCGCACGCGAGTTGGGCGCGAACTTCGCGCTGAACCCCGGGAAGGAGTCCGTGGAGGGAATATTGGCCGGCATCACCGAAGGTCGGGGTGCCGACCTCGCGATCGTGGCGACGGCGGTTCCCGACGTTGTTGTCATGGCCCAGAAACAAGTCCGGCGGGGAGGGAGGGTCCTGCTCTTCGCACAGACCGTGCCTGAAGAGATCATTCCTGTCGACGCCTCCAGAATATGCATGGAGGAAAAGAAGCTTGTAGGCAGTTACAGCTCCTCGGTGGAACTCCAGGATGAGGCCGCGCGCTTGATTTTCGGCCGAAGAGTGAACGTATCCCGGCTGATCACGCACCGGCTTCCGCTTGCGCGCCTGCTGGATGGCATTCACATAGCATCGCATCCTTCCGAGGACTCACTCAAGGTTGTGATAAACCCATGAGAGAATTGATAAAGGTTTCCCGCGAGAAGATGACTGCCGCGGTGCTCTACGGGAAACGGGACGTAAGAATAGAGCAGATCCCCATCCCGCGCGCGGGCCCGGGGGAAGTGCTCGTCCGCATCAAGGCGGCGCTCACTTGCGGAACCGACCTCAAGGTCTACCGCCAGGGGTTTCACGCCCGGATGATCGTCCCGCCTTCCGTGTTCGGGCACGAACTGTCAGGAGTGGTCGAAGAGATAGGCGAAGGCGTGGATAGCTTTGCCCCGGGGATGAGAGTGGTATCGGCGAACTCCGGCCCGTGCAACGAGTGTTTCTTCTGCGAACGGCACCTGGCGAATCTTTGTGAAGACCTGCATTTCATTAACGGTGCCTACGCTGAGTTCATAAGGATCCCTGAGAGAATCGTACGTCAGAACCTCCTGATATTGCCCGATAACGTCAGCTTTCACGAAGCCGCGCTGGTGGAACCGCTCGCCTGCGTCCTGCGCGCCGCGGAGGAAACAGGCATCGTGGAGGGAGACACGGTGGTGGTCATCGGTCTGGGCCCGATCGGACTCATGTTCGTCCAGATCCTGAAGAGCCTCGGCGCCACTGTCATCGCCGCCGGCAAGAGGGAGTACCAGCTCGGTGTGGCGAGGAAGATGGGCGCTGACTATGTCGTGGACTCCACGCACTCGAACGTAGTCGAACAGGTGCGCAAGATCACCAACGGTCGCAGGGGAGCCGATTTCGTCATCGAAGCGGTCGGAACGACCGAAACCTGGCAAAAAGCAATGGGAATGGTGCGCCGGGGCGGAACCATCAATCTCTTCGGGGGCTGCCCGTCAGGCACGCACATACCCCTGGATACGACGCTGATTCACTATTCGGAGATCACGATCAAAGCCAGCTTCCACCACACGCCGCGGCACATCCGCGAAGCGCTCGACGCCATACACCGCGGGGAGATTCGCCCCCGGTCGTTGATCACAGGCGAGGAACGTCTGACGTCCCTGCATGAGGTCCTGGAGAGACTGCTGACGAGGAACGGTGATCTCAAGGTCGCGATTATCCCCTGAAATAGAATACAGAATTCAGAACTCAGAATTCAGAATTCAGAACCCAGAATTCAGGATACTCGGTTCGGGAGCTCAGGTCTTCCTTCGGAATTCTGCATTCTGACTTCTGCATTCTGCTTGAGCCCGATATGACCGATGAGCTTCGCCAGTCGTACAAGAACGTCCAGCTGGTGGCCCGTCGCCGAGCGAGAAACTTTTACTATTCCTTCGTACTGCTGCCGCGTGAGAAGCGGCGTGCCCTCTGTGCCGTCTACGCATTCATGCGTCACTGCGACGACATCGCAGACGGCGCCCATTCCGAAGACCGGAAGCGCGAGTTGCTGCGCCGA
>JAFNAH010000098.1 GCA_017860075.1 Acidobacteriota bacterium
GCGCGCGTCGACGGCGACTTCACCTACGAGGCGTGGATCGACGCACTGAAGGCAGGACGTACGTTCGTGACCAACAGCCCGGTCCTGCAGTTCACTGTCAATGGACGTGAGCCGGGTGCGACCGTCCAGGTGGATTCGAAGCGAGGAGGAGTCGTCGGTATCTCCGCCTCGGCAGATTCGCAATTGCCTTACCACCGGCTCGAGATCGTGTGCAACGGCAGAGTGATTGCGCAAGCCACTCCGACAGGGCCGTACTACCACGCGGAAATCGTGCTGGAACAGCAGATCCGGGACAGTTGCTGGTTCGCCGCAAGAGCCTTGGAGGACATCGACAATTATCGGAAGTCAGGGCTTCCGTTCACCAAAGTTCACTCCCCGGAAGGAACGCTGCACGGCAACTACTACGGGACCCGCCGCCCGGAGACCGTCTTTGCCCATACGTCGCCTGTGTATGTCATCCGGGATGGGGAGCCGATCCGGAGCTGGGACGACGCGGACTACTACGCGCGTTACCTTGATCGCTGTATTCAGTGGCTGAGGACGGACGGTCGCTTTGCCAGCGAGAGCGACCGGCAGTCAACCATTGCATCCTTCCAGGAGGCTCGGGCGGTCTACTTGAAGCGCGGGGCCGAAGCAGCCCCAAGGTAGGTCCGGCCTATCAGACCGGACCCTTTCCTGCGACGTATCAAGTCTCCGGGTCCGCACCGCCAGCGAACGCTTCGCGCCTCGGCGACGCGCGCCCACTGCGCCCCGCAAGGCCCCCGACAATGACGGTGGCAGCACGATGCGGGTATCTTCTATGTTGATGATGATGATGGTATAGTATCAATATGAAACCTATACAGGTTCTGTTCGATGAAACGCTTCTGAAGCAGCTCGACGCCGATGAGCGGGTCAAGAGACTCGGCCGGTCCGCAGTCCTGCGTGAGGCCGCCAAAGCCTATCTCCGTCGAGCCAGAGCGCGGCGGATCGACGAGCAGTACCGCCGTGCATATGCCGGGGGCAAGCCGCTTGGCGACGAATTCACAGGATGGGAGGCCGAAGGTACATGGCCCGAAGAGTGAACCGAGGAGAGATCTGGGGGTACCGCTTCGCGGCCCCCGACAAGTGGCGGCCGGTTCTGGTTCTGACGCGGCAGGAGGTGATCGGATTACTTCACACGGTGATGGTCGCCCCGATCACCTCAACCGTGCGAGGGGCGCCGAGTGAAGTCATCGTGGGGGTCGGCGGAGGGCTCAAGAACGATTCGGCAGTCAACCTCGATCACGTCCAGACGGTGGAGCAGGCGCGCCTTGTACGCTTCATCGGACACGTCGGCCCTGCCAGGATGCGGGAAGTCTGCCGGGCCATGGCCATAGCCATCGGCTGCGACGAGTGATCTCCTTCCGCGTCGGGGTCGGAATCGGGATCGCAGTCGGTATCGGCATGCGAAGTCGCGCATCAATCGGCAAGACTCAGGATTGAGGTGGGCTTCAGTTCGAAAGCGAAAGCGATCCCGATCCCGAGGTCGGACTTGATTCGCCTCGCTGTGCTGGGCAGGCCAATGCCACGACTGAAGGGCGTGGTCGATCACCCGTGCTTCGTCAGCTCGAAGACATGGAAACCCCAGGCGGGCATGTCCAGGTAAAGGCCCGGGGACAGAAGTTGATAGCCGTTCCGGTCATAGCTTGCCGGGCCCATGAGGTCGCGCAACCGCCACTCGGAGCCGCCCAGGTGCTCAAACGGCAGCGGGACGTAACATTGCGAGGGCTGATCGGCGTAGTTGACGGGGACGATCCAGCAGTTGCCTTCCGGATCACGCCAGGCGAAAGCGATGAAATTGTCCCAGCTCGGGTTGGGGTCCCAGGCGGGCAGGCAGTCCAGCAGCTTCCACTCCCCGTTGCGGACGATGGGCTCGCACAGCAGGGCCAGGAGGCGGCCGTAGAACTCGATCGCCTCGGGATCAACCGGTTCGCGCGGGCCGCGACGCAATTGAACCGGTATCCTCGTCTTGCGGCCTTCGAACTGCCCCCGGTGGAAGAAGCGCAGCCCCGGCGCCAGGAAGGAGACGATAGCTGCAGCACGGTGGATCTCGGGAGGGAACGTCGCTGCCGCGCGCGGCTCGTCGTGGTTTTCCAGGAAACGCGCGAGCTTGGCCTGAAAGTCCAGCCCGGCACGCAGGTGATCGCGCACAGGCCGCGGATGGCGCTCGCGGAGCCGGTCGTATAGCCGCTTGTCGTAAGTGTAGTCGAACCCCTGCTGTTGGAGCGCCCACTCGAGGTCCCAGTAAACCTCGGCCATGAAGGTGAAATCCGGGATCTGCCGGCGGACTTCCTCTATGGCTCTGGGCCAGAATTCCTCGGCTTCGATTCCCCATGTCCGCCGGAAGACTTCCGGCAGAAGAAGCATGGCCATGTCACATCGCACGCCGTCGCACAGGCCCGCGATCCTGCTGAGCTCGCCGATCATCGCCTCCTGCACGTCGGGGTTGCCGTAATTCAGCTGGAGGGTATCCATCCAGCCGGGGAAATAAGGGTCGCGACCGTATGCGAGAACCAGGGGCCCCTTACCGGTTAGAACACGGCCGTAGTTCCTCGGCTCGGATGCAAGCCGGGATTCGTCCCCGGGCACGTAGTACTCCGGATTCCGGTTGACCCAGATGTGATCGGGTGCGGTGTGGTTGGGGACGAAGTCCAGCAACAGCCGCAATCCGCGCTCATTCAGCCGGCGACGAAGCCGCTGCAACGCTTCGTCGCCCCCGAAATCGGAGTGGACCGTGTAGCTCCGAACCGAGAAGCAGGACCCGCAGACATCCGACTGATCGTAGTCCGGAAGAGCGCGCTGGTAATCCAGGAGGAGTTCCGAGTCCGACAGCGAGACTTGCCTGCCCACCGGACCGGTTTGCCAGACGCCGAGGAACCAGATCCAGTTGAATCCGACGGCCGCAAGCTGGTCGATCTCATCATCGCTGACGTCGTCGAGCGTGGCCGGGCGCCCCAGATGCTCCGCAAGCTCAGTCAGGCGAACGCGGGTGTTAATCTGAAACAGCGACGGGTAGCGGTCTGCTCTCAGCATATTGTGCCCCCGGCTCGGAATCGCCGAAACGTTAAGCCTCGTGTCCCGGCTACGGTATTACCTGGCCTGCGGGATGCCGTCCAATTCCAGGGCGAGGACCGATGCGATCGGATCCGGCGCTGCCCCAGGCAACTCGATCGCGATCGAGCCGGTCCTCTGATCGACTTTCAGGTTCTTGCCCGGGTCCGCAAGCAGGTAAGCCCGTTGCACTTTGTTCTTGAGCGGCGGGACGTTCAACCGGCCATCCGGCCAGCTGAACACCACCAGGTAAAGGCGATTCCCTTTCTGCGTGGCGCGTCCCCAGCCCAGTGACTTGAACGGACTCGGTCCCGTTCCGTAAATGGCTTCGCCGTTCACCTTCATCCAGCGCCCGATCTCCCGGAGCCGGGTCACGCTTGCCTCCGGGATAACGCCCTGCGCCGTCGGTCCTACGTTCAGCAGGTAATTTCCGCCCTTGCTCGCGATGTCGACCAGGTTCCGTATCAGTGTCTGAGTCGACTTCCAGTTCTCATCATGGGACACGAATCCCCAGGTGTCGTTCATGGTCATACAGGATTCCCAGTCGACACCTGACAGCCCGGTTGCCGGGATCTCCTGCTCCGGCGTTCCGAAGTCGCCGGCGTATCCCGGACCCTTGTTCAATCCCTGCATCCCCTGGCGGCCCTTGCCGACCCGGTTGTTGACGATGATGGATGGCTTCAGGCTGCGGACGTAGTTGTACAGATCCTTCCCATCCTGCTCGGTCCACCAGTCCGTCCACTCACCGTCGAACCAGAGCACGTCGGGATCGTACTGCGTCACGAGTTCCTTCAGCTGCGTCTTCATGTACTCGATGTAGGCAGCCCTCTGATCGGGCAGGATCTTGTTCTGGCCGTTTCCCGCCGTTCGGCTTTTCCCCGGAGCGTCCACGTACTGAGACGGGTGATGCCAGTCCATGATCGAATAGTAGAAACAGAAGTGAATGCCTTGCCTCCTGCATTCCCGGCTCAAGTCGGCCATCGGATCTTTCTTGAACGGCGTGGAGTCCACTATGTCGTGGTTGCTGACCTTGCTGTCGAAGAGCGAGAAGCCATCGTGGTGTTTCGACGTGATCACGAGATACTGCATGCCGGCATCCCTGGCCGCCCGGACCCAATCGGCGGCATCGAACTTGACCGGATTGAACTGCGTCGTGAACTGCTCGTACTCCTCGCGGGGGATATTGGCCCACGACTGGATCCATTCGCCGGTGTCCTTGGAGCGCTTACCCTTGTATTCACCAGCCGGAACGGCGTAGAGGCCCCAGTGTATGAACATGCCGAAGCGGGCATTGCGCCACCAGCTCATGCGCTGGTCGCGCGCCTCTCTTGATTCGTTGAGATAGTCCTTCGGGGTTTGTGCGGCGGCGGAAGAAGGCCCGGTACGGCCGGCAATCGCCAGCACCGCAGCGGCCAGCAGCAGGAGCACCAGGTAGTTTGTTCTTGCCATGACGGATGACCTTTCATTTCGAGGATTGCAGAACGAATTATTCTCCATCAGGATCCGGACCGCAACAAATCGGCGTGATTGACAGCGAGCTTCACGACCTCAAATTCGTGCCCTTCCATTCCCTCCTGATGAAGTCTGAAACCCGGTAGGCGATCGCCATGATGGTCAGGACGGGATTCATGCCCCCGTTGGTCACGTGAAGGCTCCCGTCGGCGATAAACAGATTCTCGAGATCGTGAACCTGCCCGAAAGGGCTGGTGACCGAGGTCTTCGGGTCGGTGCCCATCCGGCAGGTCCCGGCCTGGTGTTGGCCGCCGCTCAAGCCAGGTCCCGGTACTCCTGTCCAGGTTTGGATCGCGCCCGCTTCCTTGAGCCAGTCGGCTCCTTTGGAGGAAAGGAAGCGTGCCACCTCGATATCGTGAGGGTGCCGGTGCCCCGAGAGCCGCGCGACAGGAATTCCCCAGTGATCTTTCTCCGACGGGTCCACCTCGACACGCGCATCAAAAACAGGCATTTCCTGGACCGGTCCCTTGATGGTGATGGAGCGTCGGAACCATGTCCGCTGGAACTCCTTGTGCACTCTGCCCCAGCCGGCCGACCCGGGAGGGCGCACGGTTGTGAAGAAGTACGGAAGACGGATGAAGTCATTTGCCAATATCCCGCCACTTTTGAGCCCCGGATTCCCGTGGCAGAAGTCGCAGATGGCGATGCAGGCGCCGGGGCCGACGTCGTCCAGGGTTTCCTTCTCGAACAGCCCCCACGCTTCCGTGTAGGCGTGACCCTGCAGGTTGCGGCCGACCCAGCCGTAACGGTTTCCCGCTCCGTCGGGGAAAAGCCGCGAGCGCGAGTTCAGGAGGAGGCGCGCGGTTTCGATTGCGCCGCCTGAGACGACCACAATGTCGGCCGTCTGTTCCTGCGGCCGGTCCTCTGCATCGTAATATCGCACAGCGCGGGCACGCCCGCGTTCGTCGACGAGGATCTCGCTTGCGACGGCATTCGTCCGCAGATCGCAGTTGCCCGTTGCCAGGGCTCTCGGGATCGCGGTGTTGTGCGTTCCGTTCTTGGCGTTGACCTCGCAGGCGAAACCGACGCAGTACCGGCAGCGGATGCAGGCCGGCCTTCCCCCGTAAGGCTCGGAATTCCGCAGCATCGGAATCGGGAACGGGTGCAACCCCAGGCGAGCGGCTGCCGGTTCGAGGATTCGCCCCTCCAGGGTATACGGCTGCGGCGGCATCGGCAGCGGCTTCGCGCGTGGCGGCGCAAACGGATTACGGCTGTCGTCCCCCGAGACTCCTATCTCCCACTCTGCCTTCTGGTAAAAGGGCTCCAGGTCCTCATACGAGATGGGCCAGTCTTCGAGCGTGGATCCCTCAACGCTTCCGTAGACTGAGCGCATGCGGAAGTCAGTCTGAAGGAAACGCCAGGCCATCGCGCCATAGTTGGCGGTACCTGACCCCACGCAGGCGGCGATGTTGCTGAAACTGGGATCGCTCGGGAGCGCTTTTCTCCAGGACCCGTCTTCCTCCCGGACCATGCGAAAATTCCGGGCGTTGTCGGGGCCAAACGCC
Organism: Acidobacteriota bacterium; assembly: GCA_017860075.1. Classification (GTDB taxonomy): domain Bacteria; phylum Acidobacteriota; class UBA6911; order UBA6911; family UBA6911; genus JACADW01. The sequence continues at coordinate 6,090 of JAFNAH010000098.1, forward strand.
G
>JAFNAH010000585.1 GCA_017860075.1 Acidobacteriota bacterium
CTCGTCGAGCAGCCGACCACGCCGGCGGCCCGCTAGCCTACCGCACACGCCCGGCACCTGCACGCACTCTGCCGCCCTTCCAGGGCTTGACAATGCCGGAGCCGATATCCCCCGGGCTCGTTTCGCTCACCCGGGGTTACTGTCCGCCCGCCCCTGCCGGGGCGGGCATTCTGCAGCAGGAATTGCCCCGGAGGGGCCAAAGAGAGATAGCCGGGGGTGAGCAAAGCGAGCCCCCGGATGAGGGTCCAGACAATCAACGAGCCCTGAAGGGGCGAAAGAGGGCAAGCGGATAATTCGCGTGTCGCGCTCAATCCCGATCACGGACTCCGGCTTGCGCTTGCCTTTTCTATACCGATCGGTATAGATTCCTACCATGAAACGGAACGGTCATCAGGCACGGGGAGCCATTCTCGCCGCTGCCATGCGGCTATTCGCCGAAAAGGGGTACGCCGGGACATCGACCCGCGCGATCTCAGTTCGTCTTCCGGATGATATTCTCGCCTGAGGGACAGCGGCCCGAATTCAACGCGCTGGAGAGCATGGAGCGCCAGCGCGATTTCTTCGCCGGCATCTTTCGCGAGGGAATCGCGTCCGGCCTGCTGCAAGGGGATCCCCGCCATCTTGCCACCATGCTGATGGGGATCAACCTGGTGTTGGTCCTCGAGCATCTCTTCACGGGGCGGCCGACCCTTACGCGCCGCAACGCGCAGCGGGTCGTCGACGCGCTGCTGGAGGGATGTTCGGTCAAATAAAACCCATACCGATCGGTATAGAACTTATGGATTTCAGAGCGTTCATACTCGTTGCGTCTATCGCGGTATCCATCCTGCTCCCGGGTCAGTCCTGCGTGATGGCGCAGGACCTGGCGCAGCCGATTACTCTGCCGGAGGCCATCAAGCTGGCACTCGAACGCAATCCCGAGGTCCTGATCGCGATCTCGCAGCTCGATGAGATCAACGGCAAGATCAAGGAGGTCCGTGCTGACGCCTTTCCCCAGGTGGCGGTGGAAGGAATCGGGCTGCGGGCGCACGACCCGAGCTTCCTGAACAGCCCGAGTTTCGATGAGCTGCCGCCGGAATTTCTCGCTGCGATCAGGCCCATGGCCGGCAACCTGTTTGACATTCTGGCCTCGGTTCATCAGCCGATCTATACATCCGGCAAGGTGCGCACCGCCATCAAGCTGGCTCAAGTCGGCGCGGGCGAGAAGGAAGCTGCCATCGAGACAGCGAGGCAGCAGGTGTCATTCAAGGTTTTCAAGGCGTTCCACGACTGGCTTCTTGCGGACGAGAACCTGGCCCTCCTGCAGCAGACCTACGAGCAGCGCAGGCAGCACCTCGACATGGCGCGCAAGCGTCAGGAGCAGGGTGTCGCGACCGAGATCGACGTCCTGAGATCGCAGGTCGACGTCTCCAACCTGGAACCCGCATTGATACGCTCGGAGAACAGCATCAAGATTGCCAGGTCCGTTTTCAACACCCTGATCATGGTGGATGTCGACGCCGCCACGAGGATAGATGGCAGGCTCGAGCACCGGCCGATTCCTCTGCCTGACCTCCTGGAGAGCCAGCACCGGGCCGGTACGGGACCCCAAGAACCTGTTCCTGTACGACTTCAGCCGGTGGTCGTTGAACGTCAACTTCAAGCGGACCTTCTACGATGGCGGCAGGAAAGCGGGGCAGGTGATCCAGGCAAACGCGCGCATCCGATCGGCACAGCAGAACCTCACGCTGCTGGAGAGCAATGCGCTTCTCGGTGTGAAATCCGCGCATGACGAACTCCAGTCTTCGGCGCGTGCGATCGAGGCGGCACGCCTGAACGTCACCCAGGCGGACAGAGTCTGGAGAATGATGCAGGCCAATTACCAGTACGGTGCGGCCACCACGCTGGACGTGCAGGACTCGCAGACCGCCCTGGTCGTGGCGAACAACTCACTCAACCAGGCCACTTACGATTACGAGATGGCCAAGGCGCGCCTGCGCCTGGCCGAGGGCAGCCCCATCCTGGGCCAGGAGGCGAACTCGAAATGAGAAACAAGCGGAATATTCTTGCCGGTCTTCTGTTGCTTGTGTCCTCGGCAAATTACCGTTGTGGCGGTCCTGTCGAACCGGGCGAGACAAGTGCGGCCGTGACCAGCACGGAGGTCCTGGATGTCAAGGCTGCGCCGGTTCAAGCCGGGGAATGGACAGTGACCGTCTCGATTTCCGGCAGCCTGCGTTCGCGCTCTGTCGTAGAGGTCAGGCCCGAGGTCGGCGGGCGCCTGCTCTCCGCCGGATTTGAGGAGGGCGATTTCGTGCGTCAGGGCGACCTGCTGGCCGAGATCGATCCCGCAAACTATACCCTCTCGGTCGCGCAGGCGAAGGCTGTCCTGGGGGTGGCGCAGGCGGGGCTCGGCCGGGCGCAGATCCAGGTCGAGCACGCTCGGCGGGAAAAGGAACGCGCGGACAACCTCCTGCGCTCCGGCGGGATCACCAGCAGGGACCAGGAGGCCCTGGTGACGGGCGTGCGGGATGCCGAGGCGCAGGTGCGCCTGGCGGAGGCCCAGGTCGACCAGGCCCGCGCGGCCCTGGCCATTGCCGAGAAGGCGCTGAAGGATTGCAGGGTCGTCGCGGCGGCCTCGGGGCTCGTGCAGAAGCGGTATTCCGACCCGGGATCGCTCCTGAGCGCGGGAGCTCCACTCTACATGCTGGTCGACAACAGCCAGCTCGAGCTGGAATGCCTGGTGCCTTCCTACCGCCTGGCGGAAGTCAGAACCGGGCAGCAGGTTGAGTTCACGACACCCTCGTTCGGCGACCGTGTCTTTCGAGGGGCGATCACGGCAATCAATCCCATGGTTGAGTCTGACAACAGGTCGGTGAAGATCAGTGCCCGGATCTCCAACCCGAAGGGAGAGCTCCGCAGCGGGATGTACGCCCGCGGCGCCATTGTCATCGGCAAAGAACCGAACGCGCTTGTCGTGCCGCGTCCGGCGCTCCTCGTCGAAAGCGAGGAGACCAATGCCGGGAGCCTGTACGTGGTGGATAAGAACCAGGCCAGGCGCCGCCAGGTTCAGATAGGCGGCATTCAGGAGGACCGGGTCTGGATTCGCGAAGGCTTGACTCCTGGCGATCTGGTGATCGTCGAGGTCGGTCCGGAACTGAAGGACGGCAGCCAGGTCCGGTACCAATCCAGTGCGCCGGAAAGAGGTCGCTAGGCAATGTTACTCTCGGATCTCTCCATCAAGCAGCCGGTCTTTGCCACCATGATGATGGTGGCCCTGGTGGTCCTGGGTCTCTTTTCATACCGGGGACTTTCGACCGACTTGTTCCCGGACGTCGAGCTCCCCGTGGTCAGCATCGTGACCACGTATCCCGGGGTTGCTCCCGAGACGGTCGAGACCGAGGTCACCAAGCGGATCGAAGAAGCCGTCAACCCGATCGAGGGCGTCCGTCACATCACGTCGACATCGAGCGAAGGATTCTCGAGCGTGGTGGCGGAGTTCGAGCTCGGCACGAACATCCACACCGCCGCACAGGACGTGCGCAGCAAGGTAAGCGCGCTGCGCCGCCTTTTTCCGGACG
>JAFNAH010000586.1 GCA_017860075.1 Acidobacteriota bacterium
TACACCACCATGTCGACGTCAAGGACATGTTCGGTCCCCGGTTTGGGCACCGGCCTCCGGCGCCCCGATTCATCAGGTTCGCCCAGCTCCATTTCGATCACTTCCATGCCGGTGACCCAGCCGGAATCGTTGCCGAGTATTCGCACCGGGTTTGTGAGCCAATTGCAGATCACGCCTTCCTCGATGGCATGATGGAGCTCCTCGGCGCGTGCGGGCGATTCCTTGACGCTGCGCCGGTAGACGAGGTAGACCTTCTCGGCGCCCATGCGCAACGAGACGCGCATGGCGTCCATCGCGGTGTTGCCCGCTCCGATCACTGCGACGCGTTTTCCCATTCCGACCGGAGTGTCGTAGAGCGGCTGCCGGAAACCCTGCATCAGGTTTATGCGCGTCAGCAGTTCGTTGGCGGAAACGACGCCGTTGTACGCCTCGCCCGGAATCCCCATGAATTTCGGGCTCCCGGCGCCGGTCGCGACGAATACGGCTTCAAAACCCATCTCGTTCATGAGCCGCGGGATGGTGAAGACCTTTCCTATGATGCGGTCGAGCTCGAACTTCACTCCGAGCCTGGCGAGTGCGTCGATTTCGATATCGATGATTTCGTTCGGCAGGCGGAACTCGGGAATCCCATATTTCAGCACACCTCCTGTGACGTGGAGCGCTTCGTACACGACCACATCGACCCCCGCCTTGATGAGGTCGCCTGCACAGGCAAGGCCCGCCGGGCCGGATCCGACGATGGCGGCCTTCTTCCCGGTGAGTTGCGCCGTCACCGGTTTGTCCCAGCCGCGGCCGACGGCATAGTCCGCGACGAAGCGTTCGAGCCGCCCGATCGCGACCGGTTCGAGCTTGTTCCCGACGATGCACGTGGCCTCGCACTGCACCTCCTGCGGGCAAACGCGGCCGCACACCGCGGGCAGCGCGTTGGCGTCCTTCAGGATGCGGAACGATTCCTGCAGATCCTTGCGGGCGAGCGCGGAGATAAAACCGGGGATGTCGATTTCCACGGGACACCCGGGCACGCACCGGGGCTTCTTGCACTGCAGGCAACGATCTGCCTCGTTCAGGGCCATATCCAGGGTGTATCCCAGCGTTACCTCCTCGAAGTTGACCGCCCGCGCTTTGGCTTCCTGCTCGGGCATGGGGGTGCGCTGCTGGGGAATGGTGCGTATGTTCTTCGGCTTGCGCGGCGTTTCGGGGATCGGAGGGGGAGGCAGTTCATCCATCGCATGACGGTGGCGCGCCGGTACGACCGCAGGATCCCTCCCGCCGATTCCCGCGGCGGCGAGTCTCTCGGCTTCCTCACGGTAGCGCCGCATGCACTCCTGCTCTTCGCATTCGAACCGCTTCTGCCGCAGCATCAACTCGTCGAAGTTCACCAGGTGCCCGTCAAAGTCAGGGCCATCCACGCAGGCGAACTTCATTTTGCTGCCTACAGTGACTCGGCATGATCCGCACATCCCGGTTCCATCCACCATGATCGAGTTCAGGCTCACCATGGTGCGAATGCCGGCCGGACGGGTGATTTCTGCGCAGGCCTTCATCATCGGGAGAGGGCCGATTGCGATGACCTCCTCCAGGCCTGCGTGTTCCCGGAGCACCTGGTCGAGGACAACGGTCACAAATCCCCTGGTACCGTAAGAACCATCGTCCGTGGCTACGCGGAACTCGTCCGAAAAGCGGCTGAACCGGTCGTGCCAGAACATCAGGTCTTTGTTCCGGAATCCGATGATGGAGATCGTATACGAGCCGAGCTCCTTGTGGCGCCGAAGCTGCGGAAAGACGGGTGCGACGCCGAGACCGCCGCCGACCAGTACAACCTTCTGACGCCTTTGGAGATGGGAAGCGACTCCCAGGGGGCCGATGAAGTCGATGACCGATTGCCCCTCACGCATGGCCATCATCTGGAAGGTGGTCTTGCCTACTGCCTGGACAACAATCGTGACTGTGCCTTTGCCGGCGTCGAAGTCGGCAACGGTGAGCGGGATGCGTTCTCCCGTTTCATCGATTCTGACCATCACGAAATGGCCGGGTTCACAGGCCCGGGCCACATCAGGGGCCAGAACCTCCCACAAGAACGTTACCGGTCCGTACTGTTCGCGTTTGACAATCTGGTACATCAGCTTCCCTTTGTTGGTGGTCCAACCGCGCGTTGAATGGCTCAGTATACCAGACGGCCGTTCGGGTTCACCATCAGCTCGTCGTTGACATACTTCTTCGGCGCCTTGGACCAGAGAACCTCGATCCCGGTATCCGATTTCGACCCCGATCCCGATACCGATCCCGGGATTCTCCTGCCACCTGCTCGGTATTCGCCATCCATGTCAGAGAGCATCCAGGTCCGCGCTTGGCAGACTGATCCCCAGGCGCTCCAGGGCAGCCAGGAACTCTTTCGGGATAGGAGCCTCCAGCCGAAGCGAACGAAATCCCGGGATGTCCGGCAGGCCGAGCCGCCACGCATGCAGCAGGAGGTGGGAAGGATTCAGCGCCAGCTGCAGGTTCCTGTCCCTGACGGCTCGGTGGCGCGGTCCTCCGTAAAGATCGGTGGCCAGCGCGGGCGAGGTGCACGCGCAACTGGTGTGTACGGCCCGTTTCAGGGCTGAGTTCCACGAGCGAAACATGGCTGGCATCTGCCACCGTACGATAGCGCGTGGCGGCGGGCGAACCCCCGGGATCGACTCTCATCTTCCTGCGATCCCGGCGGTCCGGTGCGAGCGGCCAATCGTACCGCCCCAGCCTGGGGCGGGGATGACCCCATACAAGAGCGAGGTAGGTCTTTTCAACCCGCCTCTCCGAAAGCTCCCTCGAGAGCAGCCGGTGGGTTTCCTGATCGCGCGCCAGCATGACGAGGCCCGAGGTGCCGACGTCGAGCCTGTGCACCAGGA